>JAQBPS010000463.1 GCA_028287415.1 Bacillota bacterium
TCAGATCGCGTCACGTACATGCCGCTTGATGCGGGCCGCCAGCTCACCTATGTGACGAGCAGCGGCGACCGGTTCTCACTCACCTTCGGCGCCGCAACCACCGTCCGCTGGTTCGATGGGACCGAGCGCAGCGTCGTGCCGGTCACGGACACCCGCTGTAGCTGTCAGGTGCTGTACAGCAACGCCGGTGGTGAGATCCGGGCGGTTGGCGCCATCGAGAAGGGGCGCGTCAGCACCTGGGGCGAGTACTTTGTCGTCTGGCCCGCTGCCGGTGCCGGCGAAACGGAAACGGTGACCACGCCGGCCGGACGCTTTGACAGCGCCGTCCGGATTACGATGCCGGAGGGGACCGCCTGGTTCGCCCCCGACATTGGTATCGTCAAAGCAGATGGCTACGAGCTCGCTGAGATCACGATGCCCCGAGCCAATACCTCTGGAGGGATGCACCATGATGGAACGGAGCGCTGACCAGATCATGAACCGACTCGACGCACTGGTGGACGGGTGGCGGCGGGCCTCGCCGTCGGAGCGCCTCTGGATGGTCGTCGAGAAGATCCGGCTGGAGCGGGAGTTGGATGAGCTTACGCAGCAGGCGCCCGGCGAACGTCGGGCGGGGGTCGCCGGGCAGGGGTAATCACGACGAGCGCAAACAGGGGAGCCCTCCGTAGCGGTGCGGGGGGCTCCCCTCGCGGGAGGCGGGCGGGGCTGTTAGAGTCCTAACCCAGCCCGCAGGCGGCTGGCCAGACCCCGCTCAAGCTCCAACTTCACGTAGGTGCCCTCCGCCCGGTGCTCCTCGGCCAGCACCCGGCCACGCTCGTGCGCCCACGCCAGCCACGAAGACTTGGCGTAGGGAATCACGAGCTCCAGCACCTCCCGCCGGCTGGAAAGCGCCTGGTGAATGGCCTTCTGGAGGCCCTCCAGGTTCTCGCCCTGCGCGGCAGCCACGGCGACGGCGCCAGGCGTCTGCCGGAGCAGGTGCTCCAGGTCGCCCGGTTCCACCTGATCTGCCTTATTATAGACGATAATCGTGGGCTTGCCCGCTGCCTTCAGCTCTGCGAGCACGTCCTGCACGGTCTGCATCTGCTCGGCGCGCTTGGCGTGCGAGGCATCCACCACGTGCAGGAGCAGGTCGGCCTCGTTCACCTCTTCCAGGGTGGAGCGGAAGGCCGCCACCACGAACGTCGGCAGGTTGTGGATGAAACCGACCGTATCTACCAGCAGGTAGGACTCGCCCTCCGCCGGGTCCACCCGGCGGGTGGTGGCGTCCAGGGTTGCGAAGAGCCGGTCCTCTGCGAGGACGTCGGAACCTGACAGCGCCCGGTGCAGGGTCGACTTGCCGGCGTTCGTGTAGCCGGTGAGCGCCACCACCGGGGCCGTGCCCTGGGCCCGGTCGCTGCGAAGCCGCGTCCGGTGGGCGCGGATCTCATCAAGCTCCTCGCGGAGGGTGCTGATCCGTTCCCGGATCCGGCGCCGGTCGACCTCCAGCCTGGTTTCGCCGGGGCCACGGGTGCCGATGCCGCCGCCGAGGCGGGAGAGCTCAATGCCCTTGCCGGTCAGCCGGGGCAGCCGGTAGTTCTGCTGCGCCAGTTCTACCTGGAGCTTCGCCTCCCGGGTGCGGGCGCGCTGGGCGAAAATGTCAAGGATTACGGCCGTCCGGTCAGTGACCTGGCACTGCACCACTTCTTCAAGGTTGCGCTGCTGTACGGGCGATAGCTGTCCGTCGAAGATCACCAGGTCAAACTCGAGGTCGCGGCGGATCACTTCGAGCTCCTCGGCCTTGCCGCTGCCGATGTATGTGGCACCGTCCGGCTTGGATCGGGTCTGCATCTCCCGGCCCACCACCACCCCACCGGCGGTGTCGACGAGCCGCTCGAGCTCCTCCAGGGACTCACGGGCGTTCCAGCCGTCGCTGCGGCGCAGCGGCAACTCCAGTGCGACCAGAAAGGCTCGCTGGGGGCCGCGTGTGGTCTCAAATTGCTCCTGCATAAAGTCCTCCTGTCTATTCAATGGGTGCCTCACAAGATCGCCGACTGCGGGATGCCGGGCTGGGCCTGAAACACGTAATAAGGCCGCAGCCCAAACAGGGCCGCGGCCGAAGTGCCAGCTGAATGGCGCTTACCGAGGACGATCCTGAGAGGGTATGCTGGTAGTGATGCTCCGGGCGTAGTTGAACAGCATGACACGTACCCCTCTCATATGCTCCGGTATCCTTATTATCATAATGGTTTGCCAGGGGCGCTGTCAACTGTGCCCGAATATCAATCCCTTACGTCGCATGCTCACGCCAAGGGCCATACCCACCGCCGCCAGGTTGGTGATCATCGCGGATGGGCCATAGCTGACAAACGGCAACGGAATGCCGGCGACTGGCATCACGCCCATGGTCATACCCGAGTTCTCGACAAACTGAAAGAGCAGCATGCCGGCCACACCAGCCACCAGGAGGCGTCCGAAGCGATCCTCGACCTCGCCGCTGGTCAGCAGCAGCCGGGTGACGGCGAAGGCTGCAAGGCCCAGCGTGGCAATACCGCCGGCGAAGCCCCACTCCTCGACGAGCACCGCAAAGATAAAGTCGGTGTGTGCTTCAGGGAGGAAGCCCAGCTGGTTCTCAGTGCCGTGGTACCAGCCCCTGCCGGCGCCGCCTCCCGATCCGATGGCGATGCGGGACTGTATGACATGATAACCGGTGTCCGTCGGGTCCGCAGCCGGATTCAGGAAGACGATCAGCCGGGTGATCTGATAGTCCTTCAGCGGAATCCAGACATGCCAGTGCAGGTGTGCATAGACCCACAAGGCGACCAGTCCGATGGCGCCGCCGACGAGCAACAGCGCCCGCCCACCCGGCATGCCGGCCGTGTACAGCATCACGACGGTGATGGCCATCAAGACCAGAGCGGTTCCCAGGTCCGGCTGTTTCAGAATCAGTAAGATTGGGACTAGCATGTACAGGCTGGGCAGCACCAGATCCCACCAGTCGGTGAGGCGATCCCGGTCCGCCAGGAAGCTGGCCAGGCAGATGATCATCAGGAGTTTTGCGATTTCAGAGGGCTGAAACTGGAGCGGCCCCAGCTTTAGCCAGCGCTGAGCCCCCAGGGCGCTGTGCCCTGTCAACATAACGGCGACCAGCATGAGGACCGTGATTACATACAGTTCCCGGCGCCATCTTGCGAAGTCCTGGTAGTCAAACCCCGCAAAGAACAGCCATGAGGCAATGCCGACGGCTACAGCGGCCCCCTGACGGATCAGAAACCCACGCTCGCCGCCCGGCATTGTATGGGCGGCACTGGCGATTACCGTAAGCCCAATGCCGATCAGGCCGGCAAGCGCAGCCAGGAAGGGCCAGTCAAGTTGCATAAGAAAGCGGCGGTCCCAGCGCATGGTACTACTACAGCCCCTTTGACAGTGAATCTGCTCGTTGTCAAAAAGCATAGCATGGGTCGGAGCTTCCGCACAGGGGTTATTCACCTCATGTTGCTGAAACGGCAAGTAGTTCCTTTGACATTAGGCTTCCGCTTGTCATACCTTTTGCGTATACTTATTCTTTAAGAGCCCGTGCCGCGACCCACTCCCAAAGGGAGGCGACTGCGGCTTGATGGATATGTGAAACTTGGAGGTGCCGTCATGTCGGCTTTGGAAGATCGCCGCGCCCGAGTTCGGGTCGGCAAGGCGACGGCTTACCGGCGACGGCGGTTGGCCGTCTTCGGGCTTTTGGTCATCCTGGTTTTGGGCATTGCAGGCTTCGGCCTTTATCGCTTCTGGAACAAGCCCTTGTCCGCAGCGTTGCCTGCCCCGGTCACGGTTGATGCGAAGCAGTTTACGATGCTGGTCATGGGCTCAGATGACCGGCCAGGTGAGCCGGGGCGATCAGACACGATGATGGTCGGCTTCGTGGACCTTGAGCAGGGGAGCGTCAAGCTGCTGAGCATTCCCCGGGACTCGTATGTGCCGATTCCCGGCCACGGCTGGGACAAAATCAACGCCGCCTATCCATTCGGTGGGGTGGCACTGGTTCAGCAGACAGTCGAGCAGTTGATCGGCATGAAACTCAACTACACCATCTCGGTCAACATGCAGGGATTTGAGCAGATCGTCGATGCCGTCGGCGGCGTCGATATTAATATCGCTCAGAACATGGATTATGAGGACCCGTACGATACGCCGGTGCCCCTGGTGATTCATCTCAAGCAGGGGCTCCAGCACCTGTACGGCGTTGACGCCCTGCACTACGTGCGTTTCCGGCATGACGCCGAGAGTGACTGGGGACGGATGAAGCGGCAGCAGCAGTTCCTGCAAGCCCTGACGCAGGCGGCGCTCAAACCGGCGAATCTGACCAGCCTGCCGGAACTGATCAAGCTGGGTTCACAGAATGTGACGACCAACCTGTCACCCAAACAGCTGAGCCAGTTGGCGATGCTTGGCAAGGATAAGCTGACGGCGGACCGGATCAGCGGCGGCACCCTCCAGGGCGATGATATCTGGGCGTCCGACGGCGGCTACTATCTCGGCCTCCACTTCACGGACATGAGGGCGAAGGTCCGGGAACTGGCCGGCATCACCGCTAACGATGCGCAGCTTGCCCAGGACAACAGGGATGCGCAGACCTACGTGGCCGGACTGCCCAAGGGCAGCAGCCTGCCGGGGGGCCAGACGTCAGACGTCGGTTCCGGCACCGGTGGCAGCACGCCCGCTTCGGGCACCGGGGGCGGGGGCACGCAGGGCGGCGGCGGCTCCGGCTCCAAGCCGGACCCCAGCCCGACCCCGGCGCCTGGCAGCTCCCACTCGGGCAGCGGCGGCCAGCCGACTCCCACCCCGACGCCGACACCTACCCCGACCCCGGCACCTACCCCGACCCCGGCACCTACCCCGACGCCTACCCCGCCCCCAACGCCGCCACCTACGCCGACACCAACACCTACACCTACCCCTACCCCTACCCCACCGCCTGCGCCAGGCACGGGCGGCAGCGGCAAGCCAGGCACCGGGACCGGCACGGGAACCGGCGGGACAGGCAGCGGCACTGGCGGCACCACCGCCAAGCCCGGGACTCCGGGCGCCGGCAACGGCGGCGCAAGCGCCACCACCCCCACGCCGGTCACCGGTTCTACGAACAGCGGCACCTGAGCCGAAGACGCCCTCTCGCCCACGCGAGGGGCGTTTTGCGCGCTTACCAGGGGCGGCGGGCCGCCTCATCCAGCGCCAGTTCCAGATCCGACCGTGAGATCGCCATTAACTGCTCACGGGTCAAATCGCCCCGCCCCACAAGGCGCAGCGCCTGGCACCGCAGGGAGCGCTCCACCAGGTTGCGCATCGCCCGGGCATTGCCCTCTTCCCCCTGCCCCGACCAGCGCGGGCCTCCAATCAGCAGCTTCAGGAAGAGCTGGGCCTCCTGACTCAACTGGTACTGGCGTTGCTGCCACATCTGCTCGCCAATCGCCAGCAGCTCCTCCACCGAGTAGTCCGGGAAGGGAATCACCAGCGGAAAGCGGGAGCGCAGCCCCGGGTTCTGCGTCAGAAACCAGGCCATTTCGTCCGGGTAGCCCGCCAGGATCAATAGAATCTGCCCCCGGTGATCCTCCATCGCCCGCACCAGGCAGTCGATCGACTCCTTGCCAAAGTCCTTCTCGCCGCCGCGGGCCAGGGAGTAGGCCTCGTCCACGAACAGGACGCCTCCCATTGCCCGCTTGACCACCTCGCGGGTGCGCTGGGCCGTGTGACCGATATATTCACCCACCAGGTCGGCGCGCTCCACCTCCACCATGTGGCCGGAAGGCAGCAGTCCCATCTCCTTGAATAGGCGGCCGAGCAAGCGCGCAACGGTCGTCTTGCCGGTACCCGGGTTACCGGTAAAAATCATGTGCAATCCGGCCGGTTGGTGGGCGAGACCGAGGGCCGCCCGGCAGATTTGAATCGCCGTGAACGCCTGGATCTCACGCACATGCTGCTTGACCGTCGCCAGTCCGACCAGGCCATCCAGTTCGGCCAGGATCGCCGCGACCCGCTCCGCCCGGGCTGCCTCGGCCTCCAGTTCGTAAATCGCCGGGTCCGGTTTGCTGCTCCCCTGCCGGCGCCGCAGCTCTACCGCCAGTCGGATCGCCTCCCCCGGGCCGATCTGGCCCTGGCGGAGCCATTCGCTGATCTCCTGAAGTCGCCTGGGGCGCCTGGCCTGTAGTCGCATGACGTGACACCTCGTGCCACAGCATACGCAAGCGAGGGCTTGTACCCGCGCTGGAAATTGTCCAGCTGGGCCCCCGGGGAATGTCCGACTGCCGTAGCACCCCTCTGTTCAAACAGAGTTAAGCGATTTATGCTATTAGTATCTATGGTGTTGCAGGGAGGGGCTTGGATGATCTGGAGCCAGGAGATTGAGACCATGGAACGGGCGGATATGGAGCGGCTGCAGACCG
>JAQBPS010000042.1 GCA_028287415.1 Bacillota bacterium
TGATGCAGAATGTGGCCCATCACCTTCGGGTCCATGGCCACCTCGCCCCGGGCCACCGCCCGGATGCTCCGCTTGAGGTCCATCGAGTGCACGTCCTTGACCACATACCCCTTGGCACCCGCCCGCACGGCGGAGAGCACCATCTCCGCGTCATCGAATGTGGTCAGCATCAGCACCGCCACCTTGGGCAGCTCCGCGTGCAGCGTGCGGCAGACCTCAAGCCCGTCAATGCCGGGCAGCTTCAGGTCGAGCACCACCACATCGGGCACCAGTTCCCGGCAGCGGGCGAGCGCCGACTCCCCGTCGGCCGCCTCCCCCACCACAATCAGGTCATCCTCCTGCGAGAGGAGCACCTTGATGCCCTCGCGCACCAATTCGTGGTCATCGACCACCAGTACTCGAACGGACATAGCGCCTCACTCCTTCCCAATTGGCAGCGTCGCCCTCACAATGAGGCCGCCCTCGTCGCCGGCCAGCAGCGCCAGGTTGCCGCCCAGCGCCCCGACCCGCTCCTGCATGCCCGTCAGCCCGAAATGGCCCGGCACCCCGTGCTCCGCTCCCGGCGGCAATCCCACCCCGTTGTCCTGCACGACCAGCGTCACTGCCGAAGGCGCGTACCTTAATGTTACCATGACAGCCGAGCCCCGGCTGTGCTTGCGGGCGTTGTTGACCGCCTCCTGCGCCAGCTTGAACAGGGCCTCCTCCACCGGCTGCGGCAGCGGCACCGGCATCCCCGCCACACTCAAGCTCCCTTCGATCCCATCGGCCTTCAATGAACGCACCACGCTCCGGATGCCGCCGACCACACCGCCATGCACCATTTCCGGGGCCCGCAGCGCATAGATCGCCTCCCGGGTCTGTGCGGCCGCCTCCCCAGCGAGCTCCTTCAGCCGCTCCAGCTCCGGCCGCAAGGGCGACTCCGCCGGCATGCGCGCCAGCACCCAGTCCAGCTTGAGCACGACCAGGAAATTGGTCTGGGCCGCCCGGTCATGCAGATCCTGAGCAATCCGGCTGCGCTCGCCCAGCACCGCCTGCCGCTCCCGGCTGCTGTCCAGCTCTTGATCCAGCTCGGTCAGACGCAACAGCAACTCACGGTGGCGGTCGGCCAGGCGGCTGCGCAGCCGGACCTCCGCAAGCAATCGGCCCGCAACCGCATCAAACGCGCCGACGACCTCAGCCGGCACACGCTGGCGGACCGCGGCGGCCGCGTCCACGAACTCGGCCTCTGAACTGCCGGTTGGCAGAGCGGCCAATGCGGCCGTCAGGGACCCCAACTCCGTTACCACCGCGCGCCTCCCCCCTCCGAATGACTCCAGTTTCACCGAACAGACACGAACACAAGATGAACACCCAGCCGAAAGTCGGCCAAAGACCCGCCGAGCGGCTCGATGCCGGTCATGGTTTAGGAGTATAACATAGACAACGTGATCCGCAACACGCCTGTTGCAAATCTCTGTCCGCGATAGCGTTCTCATCTCAGGAGGGGATGCTGTTGACCACGCTACAGTCGGCACAAGCACCCGTGGAACGCCCGACCACGGTCTACCTCAATGACCGTGAGTGGCTCACGGTGCAGACGACGCCGGCCGACCTGGACGACTGGGCGGCCGGTTACCTGTTTGGCGAGGGCATCATCGACCGACTAACTGATCTTAGCCGGCTGGTGGTGGAGTCGGACCGGGGCCTCGTCTGGGCCGATCTGGCACCCGGACGGGAACTTGATGTGGACTCCCGCCCGCCGCTTCACTTCGGCCCCGTTGTGGCCCGGCTCCGTGTCCCGGAAGAGCATCTGCTCCGCTGGATGAAAGAGATGCTGGCTGCTGCCCCCCTCTACCAGGAGACGGGGGGCATTCATGTGGCCATGGGCGTGCGTGCGGATACGGGCGAACGGTTCGTACGGGAGGACATCGGACGGCATAACGCCGTCGATAAAGTCCTCGGCGCCGCGCTCAAGGCGGACTGGCCCCCCGGCCAGGTCGTCGTGCTCACCTCGGGACGCATCTCCTACGAGATGTGCACCCGGCTCGCCCGGTTTGGTGCCGGGTTGGGTGTTTCCCGAACCGCTGCGACTGACCAGGCGTTCCGCCTGGCCACCGAGGTTGGCATTGACCTTGTGGGCTACGCCCGCACCCCGGCCAGCCTCACCGTGTACACTCAGGGATCCCAAATTCTGAGGAGGGTTACGGCATGAACGTGAACCGCCGTGATTTTCTGAAGCTGTCGGGCGTGTCCGCTGCCGGCGCCGCCGTGCTGCTCTTCGCTGAAGAGACGCACGCACTGACGAGCGACCTCAAGCAGCTCCGGATCGCCAAAGCTAAAGAAGTTCCAAGCGTCTGTCCCCACTGCTCCGTCGGCTGCGGTTTGATCGCCTACGTTAAGGATGGCAACCTGCTCCAGCTGGAAGGCAACCCCGACAGCCCGATCAGCGAGGGCTCGCTGTGCCCGAAGGGCGCATCGGCCATGCAGTTCGCCTATGAGGGCATTGGCAAGCCCAATCCCCTGCGCGAGCTGAAGGCGAAGCACCGCAAGCCCGGCGCCGACCACTGGGACGTGGTGGAGCTCGACTGGGCGCTTGACCGCATCGCAGAGAAGATCAAGGAGACCCGTGACAAGGATTTCATTGAAACGGTGAACGGTGTGACCGTCAACCGGACCGAAGGGCTGGCCCACATGGGCTCCGCCTGCGTCGACAACGAAGAAGCCTACCTGATGGTCAAACTGATGCGCAGCCTTGGCGTGGTCTACCTCGAGCACCACGCCCGTATATGACACTCCTCCACTGTGCCCGGTCTGGGCACTGGATTTGGCCGGGGTGCGATGACCACCTCGTTCTGGGATATCCCGAACGCTGACGTAATCGTTTTCATGGGCTCCAACGCTGCTGAGAACCACCCGATCGGTTTCAAGTGGTTCATGCGTGCGAAGCAGAAGGGCGCCAAGCTGATCGTCGTCGACCCGCGGTTCACCCGCACCGCCTCCAAGGCGGACTGGTGGATCCCGTTCCGCTCCGGCACGGACATTTCCGTCCTGGGCGGCCTGATCAACTACGCGATCTCTCATAATAAGATTCACCGCGACTACGTAATCCACAACACCAACGCACCGCTGCTGGTCAACCCGAACTTCAAGTTTGATGAGGGCCTGTTCAGCGGCTGGGATCCGAACACCAAAACCTACAACCAGTCCACCTGGTCCTTCCAGAGCGGCCCGGACGGCCAGCCGCTGAAGGACGACACGCTGCAGGACCCGAACAGCGTCTACCAGCAGATCAAGAAAATCTACAGCCTCTACACCCCGGAGATGGTCTCCGAGATCTCAGGGATCACGGTGGCAGACTTCAACAAGTTCGCTGAGATGGTCTGCAACACCGGCGAGGCCGGCAAGGTGGCCCTGTTCGCTTATGCCATGGGCTGGACCCAGAGCACCCACGGCGTTCAGAACATCCGTTGCGCCACCCTCCTTCAGATGCTCCTGGGTAACATCGGCGTTCCGGGCGGCGGCATTGCGGCCCTGCGCGGCCACGCCAATGTGCAGGGTGCGACCGACCTTGCGGTTGTCTATGGCGACCTGCCGGGCTACATCGGTCAGCCGACCCAGGCGCACAAGACGCTCAAGGAGTTCAACGACAAGACGACCCCGACGAGCGGCTACTGGGTGAACAAGCCGAAGTACGTCGCCAGCCTGCTCAAGGCCTGGTGGGGCGACCACGCCACCAAGGAGAACGACTTCGCATACAGCTACCTGCCCAAGATGGGCAACGTACCCTACTCCCACTATGACATCTTCCAGTCGGCGCTGGACGGGACGATCCACGGCCTGATGCTGTTCGGTCAGAATCCGGCAGTCGGTTCGGCCAACGCCAGCAAGGTGCAGGCCGCCATGGCCAAGCTGGACTGGATGCTCTTCGCCGACATGTTCATGAACGAATCCGGCGAGTTCTGGAAGCTGGACGGTGTCAACCCGGCGGAGATCAAGACCGAAGTCTTCATGCTGCCCGCCTGCGGCCCGCTGGAAAAGGCCGGCTCCTTCACGAACAGCACCCGCCTGATTCAGTGGAAGCACCAGGCGATCGCACCGCTGGGCGAGTCCCGCAGTGACGGCTGGATCGTCAACGAGTTGGGCAAGCGGCTGCAGAAGCTGTACGCCAACTCGACCGCCAAGAAGGATGAGGGCATCAAGTACCTGACGTGGAGCTACGACGTGCCCGGCAAGCCGGACGAGTACGACCACGAAAAGGTCCTGAAGGAAATGAACGGCTACGACGTCAAGACCGGCAAGCAGCTCGCCAACTTCGGCCTGCTGAAGGATGACGGCTCCACCGCCGCTGGCATCTGGATCTACACCGGCGTCTTCACCGAGGAGGGCAACAAGGCCGACAGCCGCAGGCGCGACGCACCGAACCGCCGTGAGGGCTGGGCCGAAGCGAAGGCCGACGGCTCTGCCAAGTACCTGCACCTCGACTATGCCTTTGCCTGGCCCGCGAACCGCCGGGTGCTTTACAACCGGGCGTCGTCTGACCCCGCCGGCAAGAGCTGGGGCAAGGTGCCCCTCGTCTGGTGGGACGCTGCCGCTGGCAAGTGGACCGGCGTTGACGTGCCGGACATGCTTCCCGTGGCGCCTGACAAGGTACACGAGGCCACCGGCGTCCCCGGCAGCTCGGCGTTCATCATGAAGCCGTGGGGCATGGGCGGCATCTGGGGTCCCCTGGCTGACGGCCCGGTTCCGGTTCACTACGAGCCGATCGAGTCGCCGGTCAAGAATGCCCTGTACAAGCAGATGACCAACCCGGCCGCCCGCAGGTTCAACAGCGAGTTCGACAAGCTGGGCACACCCGATCAGTTCCCGTACGTGGTGACCACGTACCGACTGACCGAGCACCAGACCTCCGGCGCCATGACTCGCACGATCCCGTTCCTGGCGGAGGCGTTCGCCCGCCCGTTCGTCGAGATCTCCCGCGAGCTGGCTCAGGAGAAGGGCATCAAGAACGGCGAGTGGGTGCAGGTCGAGTCGGCCCGTGGCAAGGTCAAGGTACAGGCGATGGTGACCAACCGGCTGCGGCCCTACAAGATCGCCGGCAAGCTGGTCCACCAGATCGGCCTGCCGATCCACTGGGCGCCGAAGAGCGGCTTGGTGCAGGGCGACATTGTGAACTCGCTTTCGCCCGAAGTGCTCGATCCGACCGCACACATCCAGGAGTCGAAGGCATTCCTGGGCAACATCAGCAAGACAACGCCGCGGGGGGTAAATTAGTCATGGGACGTGTCGGTACTTGGGACTCGTGGAGGCCCGACCCCGCCAATAAGCAGCAGCAGGTCGCCATGCTCGTCGACACCTCAGAGTGTATCGGCTGTAAGGCCTGCGAGGTCGCCTGCAAGCAGTGGAACCAGAACGAGGCCCGCATCAACCAGGAACCGGGCACCTACCAGAGCCACCCGGAGCTGGACGCCCAGACCTGGACCGTCATCAAGTTCATCGAGCGCGAGGACGCCAACGGCGCCCCGCAGTGGCTCATGCAGAAGCATAACTGCATGCACTGCACCGAGGCCGGCTGCGTCACCGCCTGCCCGACTGATGCCCTTCACTACAACGACTATGGCCTGGTCACGCTGGACAAGCAGTCCTGCATCGGCTGCGGCTACTGTGAGCCCGCCTGCCCGTTTGACGCCGTCCACGTCGACAAGACGCCCTTCAACCAAAAGGCGCAGAAGGCCGGCAAGTGCACGATGTGCTTCGACCGCATCTCCAGCGCCATGCAGCCTGCCTGCGTGAAGACCTGCCCGACCGACTGCATCAAGTACGGCGACCGCGCCCAGCTGATCGCGTGGGCCCACGAGCGGGTCGACCAGCTGCACGAGATGGGCTATGCGAACGCCAACGTCTACGGCGAGCACGAGGTCGGTGGCCTGCACGAGCTGTATGTCCTGCTCGAGAGCCCCGAGGTTTACGGCCTGCCGGTCGCTCCGCAGCTGTCCAAGCGGCTCAAGCTGTGGAAGTACGGCGTCCAGCCCGTTGGCAAGGCGATCCTGGGCGCGACCCTGTTCGGCCTGATCGTCAACTTCGTCGTCGCCCGCAAGGCCTTCAAGGGCCACGACGGCGACCATGACCACGACGACGGTGGCGCCCCTGTTCCGCCCGAGGGCGCCGCGGCCGAGGCTGATCACGCCAGCATGCACGACTAGGAGGTGATGACGGTGGCAACGACCAAGAAGATCCGGAAATTTTCCAAGCCTCAGATGGCTTTTCACTGGACCTACGGCATCTCCTGGATCCTGCTGGTGCTGACCGGCATCATCTTCATGTGGCGGCCGGATCCGCACGCTTATGCGGGCGGACTCGGCCCCTGGCTCCAGGGCTTCATTGGCCAGTCGGCCCGGTTTATTCACCGGATCGC
>JAQBPS010000513.1 GCA_028287415.1 Bacillota bacterium
CGCTGGAGCAGTATGAGGGGGACTTTGTGCCAGAGGCGGACCTGGAACTGTGGCCGGGCAAGCGGATCAGCTATCCGCAGATCTACATCTGGTTTCATGAGCAGTACAAACTCTACTCGCTCAACACCCGCAAGAAGCGGATCCTCTCCCGGCTGCGTACGTGGGCCAAGTCGCAGGTCGAGGCCTACATGGGCACGCTGGAGGAGGGGGCGCGCCGCAAGGCCATGGCGACAGCTGTACGGCACTACACGGCCCTCTGGCCGAACCACAGTGCCCTCACGCTCTACAAGGAGATCCTCGGGCTGGGCGCGCCACGGGGCAAGCGGGCGGTCGAGCTGGGCTCACCGGACATCCCGGATGCGGTGGTGCGGGAGTCGCGGGAACTGTTCAAGGAGGGCGTGGTCGCTCCTGAGGATCTGGCGCCCCTGGTCTACCTGGAGGAGCGGCTGCATGGCCGCAAGGAGACGCGGGAACTGGACCACGTCGTGATCGATGAGGCGCAGGACGTGACGCCCTTCCAGCTGGCCCTGCTCCGGCGACTGACCCGCAGCGATTCGTTCACGATCCTCGGCGACCTGTCGCAGGGGATTCATACCTACACCGGCATCGCCAGCTGGGATGAGTTCATGGCGGTCTTCCCGCCGGGCGCCGTTTCCTACCACGTGCTGGAGCAGAGCTACCGATCGACTCACGAGATCATGACCTTTGCCAACCAGGTGCTGATTCGGTCCGGGGCAACGGGGCCGTTGGCGAAGCCGGTCTTCCGAGCGGGCGAGCAGGTGCGCCTGCGGCAGACGGATCCGGGCCAGCTCCACGAGGCGATCGCTGCAGAGGTTCGGCGCCTTCAGCAGCAACACGCATCGGTTGCGGTCGTTGCCCGCACGGATGACGAGTCTAAGGCGGTGCACCGTGCGCTGCTGGACGCGGGGCTCGATGCCGAACGGATCGTCGCGGATCAAGGGCGGTACAAGGGCGGGCTCTCGGTGATTCCCAGCTACCTGACCAAGGGACTGGAGTTCGACGGCGTGATCGTTGCGGATGCATCGGCCGACAACTACGGGGTGAGTCCCCGGGATGCACGGCTGCTGTATGTGGTCTGCACGCGGGCGCTGCATGACCTGACCCTGCTGTACACCGGGGAAATCTCGCCCCTGCTGGATGCGGTACCTCGCGAAATGTATCAGAAATAAGAACCGGCCAGGCACTGCGAGTGTCTGGCCGGTTTCGTTTTAGCGGCCCCAGGAACCGGTGAGGAGCGCCCGGGTCTCGGCCACGGCCACCTCCCAGATCGCCAGCATTTCCGCGTCGGGGCGCTGGTGGTAGCCGCCGTAGTTGCCGTCCACCAGGAGCTGCTTGACGCCCTGCGGATCCTGCATGCGCAGGCTGGCCATGTCAACCAGCGGCTTCTGCGCTGACGGCATGGCCACGCCGGCGAGCCGTGTCCAGGGGAAGTTCTCCATCCAGGAGGCGTGGGAGGCCAGGCGGTCGGTCTCCATCACCTTGGCCCAGGTCTGCGGGGCGTTCCACCAGTTGTGGAACTGGACGGTGCAGCCCGGGTGGTCGGCCATCCACTCGCCCACGAAGCCCTGGGCCGGCGAGTTGCCGCCGTGCCCGTTGACGATGAGGATGCGCCGGAAGCCCTGCTCCGCCAGGTTGTCCAGAATGTCCCGGACGACCCGCAGATAGGTCTCCACCCGTAGCGTGACGGTGCCGGGGAAGGCCTTGAAGTACGGGGTAATGCCGTAGGCCAGGACCGGGAAGACAGGAACCCCGAGGGGTTCCGCTGCCTCCGCCGCCACTCGCTCAGAGAGGATCGAATCGACGCTGAGGCTGAGGTGGCTGTGCTGCTCGGTGCTGCCAAGGGGCACTACGGCGCGGTCGTCCCGCTTGAGGTACTCCTCTACCTGCATCCAGTTCATATCGGCGATGTTCATAGTCGTTTTGCTCCCTTCGAACGCGGTGCTCTAGCCGAAATCATTCACTATATAAATTGTTTCTTCCTCTAAGGGAAAGGGGGCACAGCCACGACAGTGATGTCGGCGCTCCGGTGCCCTTGCGTTTGTTCCGCTTGAATGACATGCTCCAAGCCCCCTCCATCGCTGAAGTTTGGGGCAGTCTATGCTTATTAAGCATGGCCGTGTCCCCGCATGCTGCGTGAGGAGAGGAACATTCGTGGGTAACATATCTGCCGGTCTGCCCGGCCAACGCAAGCTGCTCTTTACCGCCGGGCTCGGCTGGCTGTTTGATGCGATGGATGTGGGACTCTTATCATTTATTTTGGCGGCCCTCGCCACGGATTGGCGACTGACCACCCAGCAGGTCGGCTGGCTGGGGAGCATCAATTCCATCGGGATGGCGGTAGGCGCCCTGCTGGCCGGTGTTCTGGCCGACCGGGTGGGCCGGAAGCCCGTCTTTCTCTTCACCTTGCTGCTCTTCAGCGTGGCAAGCGGGCTTTCCGCCATGGCCACCACCTATGCGGTCATGGCCCTTTTTCGCTTCTTTGCCGGTGTGGGGGTGGGCGGCGAGCTGCCCGTCGCTTCCACGCTTGTGGCGGAGAGTGTGCCGGCCAGGGAACGCGGACGGATCGTGGTGCTGCTCGAAAGCTTCTGGGCCGGCGGCTGGATTTTGGCGGCGGTGGCCGGGTACTACCTGATCCCCGCCTACGGCTGGCGATCGGCGTTCCTGGTGGGGGCGATACCCGCGCTCTACGCGGTCTACCTGCGCGTGCAGCTGCCGGATTCTCCCCGCACACCGGTCCCGGCGGCCCGCACGAAGCGCTCCGTCTTTGCAAACATGGCCGCCGTATGGTCCCGTGAATATGTGCGCCCAACGCTGATGCTCTGGGTGCTTTGGTTCTGTGTCGGCTTCTCCTATTACGGCATCTTCCTCTGGTTGCCGAGTGTCTTGCTGTTCAAGGGGTTTGGGCTGATCAAGAGCTTTCAATACGTCTTGATCATGACCCTGGCGCAGCTGCCGGGGTACTTCAGCGCAGCCTACCTGATCGAGCGGGTGGGGCGCAAATTCGTGCTCGTCACCTACCTGACCCTGACGGCAGTCAGCGCCTATTTCTTCGGCAACGCCACCGGTCTGACGACGCTGCTGATCGCCGGCAGCCTCCTCTCCTTCTTTAACCTCGGGGCCTGGGGCGCCCTCTATGCCTACACACCGGAAACTTACCCCGGTGCCTTCCGGGCCACTGGTGCCGGCATGGCCGCTGCCATTGGACGCATCGGCGGGGTCCTGGGGCCGCTGCTGGTGGGTTATTTGGGCAAAGGCAGGGTCGGGTTGATCTTTAACCTCTTTTTTATCATCATCATGATTGGTGCCATTGCCGTCCTGCTGCTGGGCCGGGAGACAAAGGCAGAGGAACTGCTCGATTGAATGCGGGGGCAACCCGAACCTCAGCCGACACCCGGCGGGCGGGCGCCCGGGTCCAAAGGCCACTTCGCACAGGTGATACGCACGTTCCTGATCGGTCAGAGACGGCCACCGTATCGGGGACTCTTCTGACCGGCCCGGTGACAGTCGGTCGGCGACTACGAGGGCATGGTTGCGGGCTGCAGGCAAGGCCCTGGCGGCTCAGCAGATGCTCGGCAAGCCCAACAAGGGCGGGGGCGCTCCTGCCGTGTAAGCTCCACCCATTTGCACCTGACGAACGCACACTACGGAAATACGAGACGCCGATGGGCGCGCAAGGACGCCTCCGCACATGTCGGAGGCGTCCGCTCTTTGCTAAGTCACCTTCCGCTGTACCTGATCCCCGTCGCACGAGAGCACCACGTTCTGGTCCCCCTGCTTTGTCTCGAGGTGCACCTGCCGGCCCCAGAGCTGGTAGACATAGTGCAGCGTGCGCTCCGCGTAGGGCAGGTCGAGGTCCTGACCATCGTACTGATGCTGAAGGTACAGCTCCCGCTTGCCCCCGTAGTCGCCATCAACCACAACGATATAGGGCTGTCCGAAGTTGGTCATCGCCTCGCAGATCGTCTCCCGAACGCGCTCCCAGGCCTTGTCGGTGATCTTCCAGTCGCCTTCGTCCAGCTTGTAGACGAACAGGTCCAGGTCATGGCAGAGTTCCTCCGTCAGATACGAACGGATAAACGACGCATCGTTCTCCATCTCCCGCACCTCGAAGATCTTCTCCCGCCCCAGGCGACGCTCGATGTCCTCGAAGATCTTGAGGCCCACATAGTAGGGGTTGAGCCGCCTGCGGCCCGGGGTGCAGACGCCGCTGTGCAGCCTGCCAAACTCGATGAACTCAGCGTCCGTCAGGTTGATCTCCCGCATGATCCGGTTGTGCCAGAACGAGGCCCAGCCCTCGTTCATGATCTTGGTCTGCATCTGCGGGTTAATAAGCACTACACAGCGATCGTACAATGAGGTCACGAGGTGACGGCGCGTGAACGACAATCACTACAACAATCACAACGTGACTGCGGCATTATATATTCGGTGGAGCACAGACGACCAGGGCACAGGAACCACTCTCGATGTGCAGAGGGACGGTTGCCTGAAATGGGCCGGCGATCGCGGCTTGACCGTGGACCCAGCGTTCATCTTCGTGGATGAGGGTGTGTCGGGTGCCAAGGAACACCGTCCTGCGCTTGACCGCATGAACCGTCTAATCCAACAGGGAACGGTCAACCTCGTAATCGTGTATAAGCTTGACCGGCTTGCCCGTTCACAGTATGTCATGTTTAAACTGGTCGAAAAGGACTGGCATAAAAAGGCCAGCATCGCTTCTGTCATGGAAGCTGCGATCGACACGACTACGACTCATGGCAGAGCGGCCTTTGGCATGTCAGCCTTGTTCGCATCAACGGAAAGGGACATGATACGCGACCGCACCTTGTCCGGCAAACGTAAACGTGCCAGCGAAGGCCGGAATCCTGGTCTCCGTCCGTCCTACGGCTATGACGTTGTCGATAAGCGGTTCGTCATCCTGGAGCATGAGGCCACCCTCGTTCGCCGCATCTTCGATGAGTACGTCAACAACGGTCGCACTGGCGGACAAATCGCACGGCTGCTGAACGACTCCGGCATTCGCACTAAAAAGGGCGGGCCGTGGCACATCTCCGCTGTGCAGCGCGTCCTCAAAAACCCCGGCTACAAGGGAACGCTCATCTACCGTGACATTATTGCTGAACACGCCTTCCCGATCATCGTGGAGCCGTCAATCTGGGCACAGGCACAGGGCGTCCGCAACCAGAAGGCGAAGCTCCATCCCCGACGCCTGGCAGCGGATTCGCCATACATCCTTTCGGGCCGGCTGACTTGCGCCAAGTGCGGGCGCCCGATGAACGGCCGGGTATCCAGGAACGGCAAAGCCGCGAATCGGTACTATGCCTGTGCGGGCTACAGCCAGTTTCGCGACTGCGACTGTCTCACAGTGCGTCAGGATAAGCTGGAGGACGCGGTGGTCCGCAGCCTTCTCCCCTTGCTGGATGAAGCTGAACTTGGCCGGCGCATTGCAGCACGTACTGGCGTGGCCCTGGCGTTGCTTGGGCAAGAGGTGACTGGCATGGAAGCCCGTAAGCGTGAGTTGGCGCAGGAACTGACCCGGGTGCGCCAAGATTACCGCCGTGCCAAGATCGATGCCGATACGTTTAATGCGCTTCGTACAGCGATCGAAGCCGATCAGGGAACCGTCGAGCGCAGTCTGGCGGGCAAAAAGACGAACCTGCTGGTTGCTCAGACAGATGCCAAAGTCGGCGATGAGGTCCGGCAGGCCGTTAACCTACTCCGAGCCTGGGAGGGTCTCTCCTATGCACAGCGAAAGCAGGTCATCCATCTGCTAACCGAGCGGATTGTCTGGGACTACCACGCCCAACAGTTAACAGTCCAGAGTGCAGTTTGACCCGCTGCACGGAAAAGCCGGGCTCCCTGATCAAGAGAGTACCCGGCTTCGTTCATTATGCGATTTTGCTTGCCGCCAAGATTTGATAGACATGATCCAGCACGTCACAATTCGGGGCTGTCGGACGCACAACCACCACAGTGATGTCGGCGGTTCTGGTGCCCTTGCGCTTGTTCCCATTTGCTGACATGCTCCAAGCCTCCTCCACTCTTGGAGTGCTGGTGCAGTCTATGCGGGAGTCGCCATCTGAGCAACTGCTATTCGCCGCTCAAGTCTCCACGAAACCCGAGAAGCCGTGAACACGAATGAGCCGTCCGATTGACCCAACCTGGCATATCTCCGCGCCGTTAGCATCCTTGGCCACAATGCAAACCCGAATCTCGGTTGTGCTCCCGAGGAATTGACCCGTTCGGTCAAACACCAGGGTTGCTACGGGAGCGCCACCTGCCGCCGGCAGGAGGCCGAGGCCTCCGTCGAGATCCACTTCGCGTTGCGTGGTCCAGCCGCCGGCACACGCGGCGCCCGGGGCGCTAACCGTGAGGGGACAGGACTCCAACAAGTAGCTGTGGAATACTTGCGACCCCGCAATCGGATTGGGCACGAATTGAATGCGCCACTGTTCGTACCGGCCGATAGCGTTTTGCCGCGACAAAGAGACGCTGTCCGCCATGGCCGACGCTGCTCTCGACATGCGACTGCTCATGAGCAGGTGAACACTACTGAGCGTAGCGATACCGCTGAGGAGTGCGATCAGGGCGACAACTACTACCAGTTCGATAAGGGTCAGCCCATTTTCGTCCCGCATGGCGAGCTCCCCCTTCCACGCTGCTAGGGCCTGTAGCTGGTCGTTACTGCATAATCGGGGTTCGGCTTTGGCTTCGGCCTCGCCGAAATGGTGCCGGCGACGACCCGCTTGCCTGCTGTGGCGCCCGTTCCTGCCGTACCGGTGGACACCACCGCATAACTCTGATCGCCGACCTTGCTCACCTGAATCGTGTAATGACCGGCCGGCGCGCCGCTGTCAAGCAACAGCGTCTCTGCACGGCCATCCAACGCAAGTATTGCCGTGTCGTCGCCCTGTTTGGTGAGCCGAGCCCGGACTCGGTTGAACCCAGCTTCCGCCGCGTAAAACGCAGCCTCGCTGTTCTCGCTTGTTTTCGTGACCCTGATCTCTCGTATCGAGCGTGCCGTGGTTTCGCTGGCGAACAGCAAGAACACCGCGATCGCGACCAACACCAGCACCAGCGCGTAGCCCTGCTCAGTTCGCCCTAAGGAAGCCAGTGGCTTCAAGGACGACCGACCTCGTTCCCGATTTGGACACCAGCTGTTTAACCAGGTGGATCTTCGCAGTGGTACGTAGTGGTGCGTCGACCGTACAACCGAACCACGTGTAATCCACCTGGTTGGGATCGCTGGGGTCAACCTTGACCAGATTCCAGCCCACGATGTCGTCACGCTCGACTGCACCTCCCTTGACCACCCACCGATGCAGGTTGTGGGGATCGTCCGTCACATCGTGGGGACTGCCACCGATGGGCGCAGAAGCAAACCGATACATGACATATTCCGTGACTGCGGCGTTTGTGGCGATCTGGAGATACTCACTAACTTGGCAACTCACCGTTGTCGCAAAGCGGGCGTCCAATGTAACCATGGACGCTGGCAAGCGCAACGCTTCATAAGCGTCTGTCTGCTGTTGAAGCAGGCGCTTGTTCGTCATTGTCATAAACAACAACGACGTGACCACCAGGATCACCATGCACGTGATTGCCGCGGCGGCCAACAGCTCGGCCAGGCTCATGCCTGCCTGTGACCGCATCAGCCACCGGCCCACAGCATTACAATTTTTCAAGCACCGCCACCACTTTCACGGGAGGAAATGGCCTCGGGCAGTTGTTGCACGACACCGTCATAGTGGCTTTGCGAAGTTGACTCTGTTCTGCAGGGTAGTCATTCGCAGTTGCGGGCGTATACGCACTAATGGTCCAGCCAAGCGTGAACGAGAACTGCCCCACGTCAACCACCTTGGAGTCCGATTTAGGCCAGAAAGTCGTGCGGTAGGCCTCGTGTCCCAGTTCCTCGATCTTGCTGCTGGCGAGGTTGATCGCAATTTGCCGCTGGAAGGGCGCTGCTCCCCGGATACTGGCGGTAAAGTCAAGCATCGGTACTGCCACAGCGGACAATAGAGCCACGGCGACAAGGACCTCGACGAGACTCACCCCGTCGCAAGATACAAGCATACGGCGGAACCAAGAATGCCCGCTGCTCAAACTCCGCACCCCCAACGCGGACCTGTGTTCGCTATGTATGTAAATTATCTCCAGTACATGAATAAATGTCAAGTGGCGATAATGTGTATATTTGGTCCGGAAGGTGCTATGTACCCGTTGATCTGCATCTGCGGGACGAAATAAAGGCTCTCGGCCCGCACGATGGAGAGGACATCACGCTGCCAGTCATCCAGGTTGTCGGCGTGCGTCATCAGGAAGTGGAGCAGGTCCTTCTCGGGCTCGGGCGGCACCCGCCGGCGGGCGGGCGGACGGGCCTCGCCCTTGAGGGGGCGCCCGGTGGCAAGGCTGGGGCTGGGGCCAGTGCCGGGGAACAGGTCGCCGTAGGCGTCCTCCCCGCTTCCGCCGTCGTGTTCTCTGTGTGTGCGCTCCCGGCGTGGGTACGGATCGATGTGGTCCGAAATGGCGAGTGCGGCGTCGAGGAAGCGCTCCACCGCCAGGTTACCCTCATCGATGCCGTACTGGCGGATGCGCTGGGCATTCTGCGAGACGGACTCCACCATTTGCCGGTTGGTCGGCTCGAACCAGACGTTGTGCTTGAAGAAGTCCGTGTGGCCGAACACGTGGGCGACGACGAACTTGTTATGCAGCAGGGAGTTGGTATCCAGGAGAAAGGCATAGCTCGGGTTGGCGTTGATCACCAGCTCGTAGATCTTGCTGAGGCCGTAATCGTAAGAGGCCTTCATCGTGTAGTAGGCCTTGCCGTGGGTCCAGTGTGAGAACCGGCCTGGCAGCAAGTAAGCCCCGAACTCGTACAGAATCGTGGCAGGCACGATTTCGAAGTGCGTGGGGAACGGGTCGAGTCCCATCGCGTGCGCCTGATCCCAGATCATCCCGATCGCTGCCTCCAGCCGCGGCAGGTCGAGGTCATCCAATCGGCACACCTCCCCGGCTGAACCACTTCTGGAGGGCGGGGTAGACGTCTTTCTTCTCAGCAATGGTGACGATGACAAACTTGGGGTCCCTCACCTCGGTAAACGCACCCATGAGCGAGCTGGTGTAGCCGCCGTCCCGGATCTCGCCGTAGCCGAACAGGTTGGAGACGCTGAGCAGCTTCTGCACCAGGTCCAGGCAGACCTTGTTGTCGCTGTCGCTCCAGTTGTCCCCGTCGGAGAAATGGAACGGGTAGATATTCCAGCGCTCAGGGTCGTAGCGCTCATTGATGATGTCCCAGGACAGGCTGTAGGCACTGGAAACCTTGGTGCCGCCACTCTCTGCCAGATGGAAGAAAGTTTCCTCATCCACCTCCTGCGCTTCACTGTGGTGGGTGATGAACACGATCTC
>JAQBPS010000047.1 GCA_028287415.1 Bacillota bacterium
ACCCCGGCCAACACAAACGGCTGGAACAATGGTGACGTCACCGTCACCTTCACCTGCACGGATGCCGGTTCGGGGATCGCCACATGCCCCGACCCGGTCACCCTCACAGCCGAGGGCACCGGCCAGCACACCACCGGCACCGCGACCGATGCAGCCGGCAACACGGCCAGCGTCACCGTGGACGCCGTCAACATCGACAAGACGGCACCGGAGGTGACTTTCGCCGGCGACAGGACTTACACCATCGATGAGACGGTCACGGTCACCTGCACGGCAACGGACAGCCTGTCCGGCCTTGCCGCAGAGCCCTGCGCTGCACCGCTGGTATCGGCGCCGGCCTACCGGCTGGGGCCCGGCACGCACGCCGTGTCGGTGACGGCAACGGACAATGCAGGCAATACGACATCGGCCGCGACCAACTACACCCTTTCGGTCACGTACACCTCCCTGGTCACGCTGATCAACTCGCTCGTCCCCAACAAGGGCCTGGCCACCGCCTTCGAAGCGGCGCTGAGGGCAGCGGAAGCGGCGGACGCCCGCGGCAACACCCCGGCCCAGAATGCGGCGCTGGACGCCTTCATCCACCAGGTGCAGGCCCAGAGCGGCAAGGCGCTGACCGCTGAGCAGGCCAACCTCCTGGCGGCGTGGGCCACGGCCCTCAAACAGTAAGGCCCGTGAAAAAGCGGCTGGGGCACGTGCCCCAGCCGCTTCTTCGCTGCCGGGTCGGCTACCGGTACTGCTCCCGTGCGAACTGGGCGAGGCCCACCTGCTCCAGCCGTTCGACCGGTGCCAGGAAAGTGACAGTGACCACGCCCGGATTCCGGCCGATTTGAATCGCACCGGTGATGGTGGCGCGGTTCATCACCTCCGGCACGGTCATGCCCAGCAGCGCTGCGGCCCGCTCCAGGCCGTTCGCGGTCGCGGCGTTCAGGTCCGCACCAGTGCCTACGAACGACACAGGCAGGGTCTCCTCGATGCTGTCCAGGCCCCAGGTACGCGCATGTGCCAGCGCAGCAGCTTTCTCGGCTGCTGTCAGCGGCGCCGCCAGATACGGCAGGTCCTCAGCGACCGGCAACAGCACCGGACCCGCCAGCTGCAGTCCCTTCAGCACATGGACCTGCACTGTCACCACGCCGGCCACGTCGGCGGTGTGCCCGGCGATCTCGCCGTCGCCCTGCATGGCGTGCATGTCGCCCAGGTAGACCCCGCCACCCGGCACCTTCACCGGGCAGAACAGAATTGCTCCCTCCCGCACGCGGTTGATGTCCATGTGCCCATCCGTCCGGTCTTCCAGCGCCTCCGCCGTCAACCCGTATTCGTGCGGCGCATTGATCAGGAAGGCCCCGAAGTCCCCGGCGTTGTGCGAATCCGGGATCGGGCGGGACGGCGTCGTGCCCAGCTGGCCCATGAACGGGCGAAGGCGTGCGACGGCACCGATCAGATCGTGCGGTGCCAGCGTGACGACGGGATTCTGCACCGAGTGCTCGGGCGTCGCCATGTACTTACGGCCGTCGCGGGCGACCCGCTCAGCCGCCTCCCGGGGCAGCGTCACGCCGATCTGCCGGTTCGCATCAAACGCCATGGTGTAGCCATTGGTAAAGGTGAACGGTGCCACGTCGGCCCCGCACTTGGCGCAGCGGATCGCGGTCGCCCCGATCCCCTCGATCCGGGTCTCCGGGTACAGGGTGCCGCACTCCGGGCACTTGCCCGCCACGAACGGATCACCGAGGAACCGGCCCGCCATCATCTGGTCGTTGCCGGAGGCGGTCGCCAGCGACGTGACGCGGATCGACTTGATGCGGATCGCAATCGCGTCGCCGACCTCCGCGCCTTCCACATAGACGGGCTGGGTAACCTCGTGCCCACCGCGGATGGCGGGCGTCAGCATGGGACCCCAGCAGCCGGGCGCCGTGTTCGCGACAATGAAACCGCCGTCCCGGACGGGTCCCAGCATCGGTTTGGCCGGATCCAGCACCCCGTTGGTGAACGTCGCCACAAAAACGGTCTCCTGTACTCGCTGCTCCAAGGTCACAACCTCCTTCGTGATGCTATGAGCCGGCCACCGGGATCATCAGCGGCTGATAACAGGCGGCCAGCGCCTGCTCCAGGTCGGCGATCAGGTCCGCCGGATCCTCCAGCCCCACATGAATCCGCACCAGCCCCGGCGCCTGCCACTGCTCGGGCGGCAGCGTGCGGCTCTGGTTGATCAGGGGCAGGAACATGAGCGATTCGTGGCCGCCCCAGCTCACCCCGAGCCCGAAGTAGCGCACTGCATTGGTGAACCGCTTGATCGCGTCGAAGTCCCGGGTATCCAGCTCGAATGACATGAGGCTGCTGGCGCCCTTCATCTGCCGTTGCGCCAGCGCATACTGCGGGTGCGAGGGGTGGCCGGGGTAGTAGAGCGCCTGGACCCGGGGGTGCTGCGCCAGGAACTCCGCGACCTGTGCGGCGCTCTCCCGGTGCTGCCGCATCCGGGCCGGCAGGGTCCGCAGGCCCCGGGCGATCAGCCAGGCCTCAAACGGGCCGATGGCAGCGCCCA
>JAQBPS010000524.1 GCA_028287415.1 Bacillota bacterium
ACAGATCCTCGAGGCCGGCACCTGGGCACCGAACCACCACCACACGGAGCCCTGGCGGTTCTTCGTACTGACCGGTGAGGGGCGCAAGCCGCTGGGCCGGGTCATGGCAGCGGTCGCTGCCGAGAAAATGGACGACCCCGAGAGCCCGGAGAACCAGGCGAGGCTGCAGAATGAAGAAGCGAAAGCGCTGCGGGCACCCGTGATCATTGCTGTCACTGCGCACCCCGCCGGCAAGCCGAATGTCGTACGGGAAGAGGAGATCGCTGCCACGAGCGCAGCGGTGCAGAACATGCTGCTCGCAGCGCACGGCCTGGGGCTGGGGGCGGTATGGCGGACCGGCCCGGCGGCGCAGCACCCCCGCACCAACGAGTTGTTCGGCCTGGAGCCGGGTGAGGAATTGGTCGGGTTCGTCTATATGGGTTACCCGGATATGGAAGCGCCCCGGCGGCACCGGGCGTCAGTGGCTGACAAGACCACCTGGATCGAGGCGGATCAGTCATATCGATAGTCGAGAGGGGTGGACTCCCATGGGAGCCCACCCCTCCGTCTATTCACGTGATTGATCATCGCCTTGCCGTGGTTCGCCACAGCCAGTAGGCCGATAGCAGGCACAGCGGCATCACCAGCCCGAGGTTCAGGGCGTAGGGGAAAAAGCTGGTGGCTTCGCAGATGGCCAGCTGGCCCTGACGGCACTCAGCCATGGCAGTGGCGGAAGAACCACGCCCCGAGCCCCAGGGAGCCGACCGTGACGACGGCCGCAAAAACAGCGGGTCCGATTTCCAGCGGTTGACCGCCACGGCTCATCAGCCAAACCATGGAGAGGAGCGCCAGGCCCATGGTAGCTAGCTTCGTGAGCATCACGCCGGCCAGGATGAAGCCCCATGGCAATCGGCGCCACAGCGAAATGCCGGACAGAAACGCCAGCGGAACGACCAGACCCAAGTCCATGACATAGACGAAGTTAGTCGGTATCCCGGCCAGCACCAGCGACGCCGGCAGCTTGCCCGTCATTAGAAAGCGGATAATGTCCGGTAACCACAGGGCGCTGAGCACGAATCCGCTAAGAATCAGAAACGCAGCGACGGCTCGGCGAGGCGTGGCGGCGTCGAACCGCTTCTGCCACGCCGCGGGGTCGATCCCGCCGACGGCGGCTACCAGCGTGAAGATCGAAAGGGAGAAAAGAGCCACGTAGATGAGAAAGAACTCGTTGAAGGCCGAACCGAAAGCGTAAGTGGTGTAGGTGTACAGCATGTACCCCAGGAGCCCGATCCAGGCCAGGTTCGCCCTTGCCGAACCGCGCCTGACGTAGAACAACGTCACTGCCAAGGCGGGCACTGCGATGAGCAGTGTGACCAGGTCCTGTCCCTTGGCCTGGGCCACCAAATACGGGGTGTCCCGGTAAAGGCCCGGAATAAACAACCCGCCCAAACTGGACACAATCCCCAGCAAGATGATCATACCGGTGAGAACGACGGCCACACCTTGAGTCTTGCTGCTCTCGGTGATCGATCCCTGGGTTGGAACGGCCATTGTGCATCCTCCGTCCGATGTTGTGCCTGCTTGTTATCTCCGAATCTGGTCGCTACCGCGTGAAGATGCCGGGCATCCTGCTCTTGCCACTGTCAGTGTAGTCTAAACACTCCAGCCCGGACAATAGCACGAAGGGCGTAGTGGCCGTAGACTTTCCGATGGTCTTTTCCACGCCAAACGGTCTATGGCGGGTCTATTACCCCTCCTGGTACGATCAAGTCGGAATCCGGGGCCAACATGACATAGGAGGTCATTATCATGCGGGACTTTTTCAGCAGCAGGAATGCACCGTGGATCTGGCTTGCGCTCCGGCTCTACGTCGGCTACGAGTTCGTGACCGCCGGCTGGGAGAAGATCACCGGTCCCAACCCGTTCGATGCGACGGGATTCCTGAACAACGCCATCAAGATGTCAACGGGAGCGCATCCGGCCGTCCAGCCCTGGTTCGCCTCGTTCGTGCGCAGTTTCGCCCTTCCGAACGTCGGGCTCTTCAACTTCCTTGTCAAGTACGGCGAGGTTCTCGTAGGGCTGGCACTCATCCTGGGCTTCGCCACCATCTTTGCGGCCGCGATGGCCATGCTGATGAACTTCAGTTTCATGTTCGCCGGCTCGACCAGCACGAACCCACAGCTGGTGCTGCTTGCAGGCACCATTATCTTCGCAGGCGGCGCCTACGCGGGGCACCTGGGCGTCGACTACTTCTTCCGGCCGCTGTACCGGAATTTCATGGATACGCGATTCTCGCAGAAGAAGCTCGGTCACACCACACTCTAGATGAACTGCCCGAACACCGGGGCCCGCGGGAAATCCCACGGGCCCCGGTTTGGCCGTTCAAGACGACCGGAGGTGTTTATGATGCTGCAACTCCGCTCAAACAGGCTCCAGGAGCGGCACTGGATGACGCTGCTGATGGTCGCCTCCTGCGCGCTTTGCGTAGCCTCGGCCATCGCTTCCGCGGAAACGCGGCGGCCAGCCTACGTCGCGTCCTTTCTGGGTTTCGCTGTGCTGGGCGCATTAACGGTACGGTGGCGAGCGGACCGGGATGCGACTGCTAACCTGAAGGCGACGCAGATTCCGGCCGTGCGCACCTTTGATGATGTCGCCGGGCTCGATGAGGTCCGCAAGGATCTCGACCAGCTCGTCGACTACATTCGCAACCGCGAGAAGTACCTGGCGCTGGATGCGCAACTGCCGCGCGGCGTGCTGCTATATGGCCCCCCTGGCACCGGCAAGACCCTGCTGGCGAAGGCGCTTGCAGCGGAGGCGCACGCGAAGTTTCATTATGCCAGCGGTGCCAGCTTTGTCGAGAAGTACGTGGGCGTAGGCCCGCAGCGGGTGCGTGACCTGTTCATCACGGCCCGCAAATCCGCCCCGTCGATCATTTTCATTGATGAAATCGACTCGATCGGCCGCAGCCGCACCACGGGCGAGCATGCGGAGTGGGATTCGACGCTAAACCAGCTGTTGACTGAGATTGACGGGTTCAGCACGACGGACAACGTATTGCTCGTCTGCGCCACGAACCGGCGAGAGTTGCTCGACAGTGCGTTGCTGCGCCCCGGGCGGCTTGATCGCCAGGTTTACATCGGCCTGCCCGACCTGGCCGCCCGAGCCGCCATTCTGAAAG
>JAQBPS010000535.1 GCA_028287415.1 Bacillota bacterium
GAAGCCGTTGTAATCGATGCGGACATAGCCGTCCACACTGATGCCGAGCAACTTCTCCATCGTCTGCACCGCAACCTCCGGGCCCTTCGCACCGCCATAGGCGTGGGCATGCGCCAGCTTATCCGGCGAGACACAGTACTGGAGGCCCGCGCACGGGATGTCCACGAGCGTGTCCCGCGGCAGCGAGATCAGGCTGACCAGCCCCTGCGCCGGATCGATGTGGGCCAGGACCATCACGTCCGTGCGAGTCTTGTCCTCATCAACACCCATGAGCAAGATGTTTTTCGGCCCGGCGCCGCCCTGGAACGCGTTGACCGCGATGCCGCCGAGCACGAGCACCAGGACTGCGATCAGGATCGGCCAGAGAGCGCTGGCGCTGGATTTTTGCGCGGCACGTACCGACCTGGGCATTACAATGACTCGCCTCCGCTATCTAAAAGGTGTAAAATTTAGTCGCAGCGATTTACCACATACTGAGAATACCATGCCTATATCTGGTCAGTAATCGCCAACTCCGGCAGGAGAGAGCGGTTGCTTTCCCGAACCTATCAACGTTCAGACCCGGCTTCATTCTTGCGGGGGTGCTTTCGTTTTGCGAATCCTGGGCATTGACCCTGGCACGGCCATCATGGGCTACGGCCTGGTGGAGAGCGCCGGCAGCCGGGAGTGGGCGGTCGCCTACGGCGCGCTGCGCACGCCCGCTGGCATGTTGGCGGAGAAGCGCCTCCAGGCGCTCTACAGCGGGGTCGTCGACCTGATTTTGACCTATAAACCCGAGGCGCTGGCGGTGGAGGAACTCTTCTTCGGCCGCAACGTGACCACGGCGATTCATGTGGGACAGGCCCGTGGCGTCGTGCTGCTGGCCGCCGCCGACAACGGTATTCCGCTCCGTGAGTTCACGCCGATGCAGGTGAAAATGGCGGTGACCGGCTACGGCCGTGCCGATAAAAAACAGGTGCAGGCCATGGTCAAGACGCTGCTCAATCTGCAGGAGACCCCGAAGCCGGACGACGTCGCTGACGCGCTGGCCGTGGGCATCGCTGCACTACATGGTTCGAACCTCGCATCCCGGCTGGGGGGGTTGCAGTAGATGATCGCACATGTTCGCGGCCTCCTGGCGCTCACTGCCAGCGAATCCGTTGTGGTTGATGTCGGCGGGGTGGGCTACCGCTGCCTCGTCCCGACCAGCACCCGCGCCCGGCTGCCCGGTGCGGGCCAGGAGGTGCTGCTGTACACCTCCATGCAGGTCCGTGAGGACAGCATGACCCTGTACGGCTTCCTGACCCAGGAGGAGTACGACCTGTTCGAGCTGCTGCTGCGGGTTGACGGCATCGGTCCCAAGGTGGCCCTGGGCATGCTCTCAGCCACCAGCACGCCGGAGAGCCTGCGCCGTGCGATCGCCTTTGAGGACCTGACGGCGCTCTGCCGGGTGCCCGGCATCGGCAAGAAGACGGCCCAGCGCATTGTGCTGGAGCTGAAGGACAAGGTGGGCGCCATCGGGCCGGTCCCCGCCCTGGGCGACGCAGCGCTGGCCGAGGGGGCAGGTGCTGCGGCCGACGCTACTACCGACAGCTATCGCGACGCCCTGGATGCGCTGATGCAGTTGGGCTACAGCCGTGTGGAGGCCGCACAGTCCCTCGAGAAGGCGAAGCAGGAGGCCGGCGAAGAGCCCGAGCCACGGGTCGAAACGCTGGTCCGCCTCGGGCTGAAGCATCTTTTCCGGGGGTAACAGAGCATGCAAGAAGACCGCTTCCTCTCCGGCGCCCAGAAGCCGGAAGATATCCGTTTGGACGACACGCTCCGCCCGCAGCGCCTGGCCGATTATCCGGGACAGGACCGGGTCAAAGAGGAGCTTTCGATCTACATCGCTGCCGCCAAGCAGCGGGGCGACGCCCTCGACCATGTCCTGCTCTACGGCCCTCCGGGCCTGGGCAAGACGACCCTGGCACAGATCATCGCCCACGAGCTGGGCGTCAACTTCCGGGTCACATCCGGCCCGGCGATCACGCACCCCGGCGATCTGGCGGCGATCCTGACCCAGCTCGCCGAACGGGATGTCCTCTTTGTCGACGAGATCCACCGGATGAACCGGCTGATCGAGGAGACGCTCTACCCCGCCATGGAGGACTTTGCCCTCGACATTATCCTGGGCAAGGGTCCGAGCGCCCGCACGCTGCGGCTGGATCTGCCGAAGTTCACGCTGATCGGTGCCACGACCCGGTACGGGGCGCTCACATCGCCACTCCGGGACCGCTTCGGCGTAGTCTCACAGCTCCAGTTTTACTCGGTGGAGCATCTGACCGACATTCTCGTGCGGGCCGCCCGCATTCTCAAGGTCGACCTTGCGCCCGACGGCGCGGAGGAGATCGCCCGCCGGTCACGCGGGACGCCCCGCATCGCCAACCGGCTGCTCAAGCGGCTGCGGGACTTCGCTCAGGTCAAGGCGAACGGGCACATCACCCGGGAGGTGGCGGACGCCGGCCTCCGCATGATGGAGGTGGACCCGCTGGGCCTGGACAAGGTGGACCACAAGGTGCTGCTGGCGATTATCCAGATGTACGGGGGCGGCCCCGTCGGCCTGGATACCCTGGCGGCGGCCACCAGCGAGGAATCCGAGACGATCGAGGATGTGTACGAGCCCTATTTGATGCAGATGGGCTTCCTCCAGCGTACGCCCCGGGGCCGCATCGCGACACGGGCCGCGTACGATTATCTCGGATTGCCCTTCGCGGAGCACCCGGACGGAAACCCAAACGGGGGTCAAGGCCGTCTATTCTAAATGAGTACGCTTTGCAGTCTTCGTTTTTGGGGGAAACGGCAGGACCAGGGTCCTACCCCCACAAACCCGATTCGATGGTCCGTACTACTAAGCAGCGAGAGGTGAACGCCGTGCTGGGGTTTCTGCTGAACCTCTCGGGTAACTCCGATCCGCCTGCACAGTCCCATGTAGAAAAGTTGCTGGAGCCGGCTCGGAACGGCGACAAACAGGCCCGGGAGGACCTTCTGCGGCAGTACACCCCACTGGTGTTGCGTGTTGGCAGCCAGGTCTCCGGCCGCTACCTCCAGATCGGTCGCGATGAGGAGGTCTCCGTCGGCCTGCTCGCGCTCAACGAGGCCATTGACCGGTTCGACCCGGTGCGTGGCGCCTCGTTCATCTCCTTCGCGGAGATGGTGATCAAGCGCAGGCTGATTGACTACTACCGCCGCCACAAGGGGCGGGGGGAGATCCCGCTGAGCGAACTCGAGACGGAGGATGAGGAGGGCAACCTGCTCCAGTCCGTCGAGCAGCGCACGGCGATCGAACGCTACACACAGGAGCAGGAGTCCGATGACCGCAAGCACGAGATCCTCCGGTACACCAAGCGCCTGGCCGACTTCGGCATCAGGTTCAGTGAACTGGTCGAGATCTGTCCCAAGCATGAGGATGCCCGGGAACGGGCGCTGGAGGCTGCCCGGCTGGTGGCGTTCAACCCACCCTTTGCTCAGCACATGCAGAGCAAGCGGGAGTTGCCGCTCAAGCAGCTGGAGGAGCGGGTCGGTGTTAGCCGTAAGACTTTGGAGCGACAGCGTAAATACATCATTGCGGTGGCTCTGATTATGCTTGAAGACTTTTATCATCTTAAGCATTACATCGCCGGGTAGGCTTCTGGACAGTAGGGGGCGTTCAGCGTGGGGAAGGGGATTCTGCTGGAGTTGCATGGCCGCAACGCGGTTGTCATGACTTCGCAGGGTGAGTTCAAGCGGGTCGCCGTGCCGACGGGCGCCTGGGACGTCGGTGACGAAATCGACTATGCGGAAACCCGGGGAGTCGCCTGGCAGCGCTGGGGGCTCACTGCTGCCGCGGCTGTCGTGCTGATGCTGTCGCCGGTCGGCTACCAGAGCTGGGCTCTGGCGCAGCCCGTGTCGGTGGTGACGGTCGACATCAACCCGAGCCTGCGGCTCACGCTGAACAAAAACGAGCAGGTGCTGAGCGCCGAGGGGCTGAACGCCGACGGCGTGACGCTGCTGCAGGGTGTGGACTGGAAGCGGCGGCCGTTGGGGGACGTCGTCGCGAAACTGACCGCTCAGGCCGTTGAGATCGGCAAGCTGAACCTCGCGGACGAGGCCGGCGCAGTGGTGGTCGCGGTCGCGTCCGCCAGGCAGCAGGAGCTGCCGCAGGGCCAGGCTGACACAATCGCCACGGACGCCCGGACGGCGATCGAGGCGGAGGTGAAGCAGCAGGGTAAGAACCGTGCTGTCGCCCCGGTGACCAACGTGCCGGTCCTGCAGGGGACGGCCCAGGAGAAGGCCACCGCCGACGCACAGGGGTTGTCGCTGGGGCAGTCCCTGATGCTGGAGGAGATCCAGCGCAACCAGCCAGGCACGGCAGTGGCGCCGGAGCAGATGAAGAAGCTCGGCCCGAGCAAGCTCCTCAAGCAGTTGCAGATCAATCCCGGCCCGCTCTTCGACCAGGCCGAGCAGCACCATGGCGGCAAGGGGCACCAGAGCAGCGATAATGCTGCCGGCGGGGGCTCCCAGGACAACAACCCCGGCATCGTCACGCCGGTGGAGAGCCCGATCCCGACATTGAAGCCCGCTGACGACAACGCCAAGCCCGTTGACGACAAGGCCAAGCCTGCTGACGACAAGGCCAAGCCTGGTGCGCCGGATCAGGGCAAGCCGCCGGGTCAGACGGGCAAGCCGAAGGATGACGGCAAGGGCAATCAGGGTGGCAACCAGGGTGGCAACCAGGGTGGCAACCAGGGTGGCCAGAACCATGATGTCAAACTGCCAGCACCGCCGGTGGCTCTGCCCAAACCCCCGGTGATCAAGGATCCACTGAAGGGCAATGGGCAAAAAGAGGGCGACACCCGGCCGAAGGGCTCCGGGTCAAGGTCCGGCGGCCATATCGATGAGGGCGACGACCACAATGGTGGTCGCCTTTCCCGCGAGCAGCAACCGGGCGGCGCGGGCCAGGGCAACCAAAAAGGTGATGACAAGGGGAACGGTGGCAAGCACCCGTAGTCCGGCAGAGCGGGCGACACAGCCAACTACATAGTTCGTAGCCCCTGGCGGAAATCTACGAAGGCGGTGGATCGCGTTGCAGCATAGATCCCGGCATCTCGTCTCCGCACTTGTCGCAGTCACGATCGCGATGGCGGCGCCTACGGCGCCGCCGTCCGTGTTTGCCAGAACCGCGGAGGCAGCGGCCCCGACGCCTGCTCCGTCGCCGACCCCGGTGCCGGTTCTGCCCGCGCTGGCGCCGGTACCAGGGCCGAAACCAGCCCCGCCGGCCCCGGCCAACCCGATCCGAATCGGCCTGGGGCGGTCCCAGAGTATCGTCGACCTGACCGCCCCCGGCGGCATCGCAGTGGTTGCTGCCGGCGTGATCCAGTGGCAGTCGGCCCCGAATCAGGCCGTCAGGCTGACCTTGAGCGGCACGCAGATTCTGGTCGCCGGGCTGGCCAAGCCCCTGACCGGCCCGGTCCGTCTGGTGCCGGTGCAGCCGGAGCCGTCGAACGTCATCAGCTACAACCGCAAGCCCTACCGCGGCGAGTTCGAGGTGCTCGTGAACACCAAGGACAAGCGGCTCTCGGTCGTAAACGTGCTCAACCTGGACGACTACCTGATGGGCGTGGTCCCGAAGGAGATGCCCACGAGCTGGCCCGCTGAGGCGCTCAAGGCCCAGGCCGTGGCCGCCCGGACGTACGCCATCCTCAACAAGGGCAAGTACAACAATGAGGGGTTCGACATGACGGACACCACCATGGACCAGGCCTATGGCGGTCTCGCCGGGGAGAAGCCCTCCAGCAACGGCGCCGTGGCTGCGACCGCCGGTCAGGTGCTCACGTATGCCGGCAAGCTCGCCGGCACGTACTACCACTCCTCCTCAGGCGGGCACACGGAGAACAACGAGATCATCTTCCAGAGCGCGCCCATCCCCTATCTGCGCGGGGTGGAGGACTATGACAACGTGCCGGGGAACACCAAGTATTCCTGGACCTACACCTACACGCCCGATGAGTTCGCCAAGCAGCTGGCCAGTGCCAGCGCCGCGATCGGTCCCGTGGTGGGGGCGGAACCCGCGGGGGTGATCGGCAGCAGCGGACGGCCGAGTCGCTGGAGCCTCAAGGGCGTGCTCAGCAGCATAACCCTGACGGCCGAGCAGGTCCGCTGGGCGTTTGGCCTGCCCAGTTCGGTCCGCACGATCACGGTGAAGACCGCGCAGCCGGGCAACGGCGATCATATCTACCAGCCGGGCGAGCAGGTCTACGCGGTTGGTGCGAACGGTGTTACGCAGGCGCGCAACGTGCAGGACAGCACGGTTGTAGGCGCCTCCGGGGTGCAGCAGTTCCCGGCGGACGGCGTGCTGGTTGCTCACGGTCCTGCCGGTCAGTCGGGCGGCACCAGCCCGACGCCGACCACCGGCGCGGTTGAGGTGACCGGCGGTGGCTACGGCCACGCCGTGGGCATGTCCCAGTGGGGCGCGTACGGCATGGCGACTCAGGGCAAGAGCTACGCAGAGATCCTGACGCACTTCTACCAGGGTACAAAGGTAGAGGTGCGCTGATCCACATGTCGCGGATACGGTAAAGGTGGCAAATCGACAAAATGAAACTCTCAGAGTTCGACTATCATCTACCTGAGGAACTGATTGCACAGACCCCTGTCGAACCACGGGACGCATCAAGACTGCTGGTGGTTCCCCGTGACGGCGGTGCTTTCGAGCACCGCCATTTCCGCGACCTGCCCGAGTACCTGCGCCCCGGGGATGCCCTGGTCGTCAACGAGACCCGAGTGATGCCCGCCCGCCTCATGGGCGAGCGGGAGGGGACCGGCGGCGCCATGGAGGTGCTGCTGCTCAAGCGGTTGGACCGGGATCGCTGGGAGACGCTCGTCAAACCCGGTAAGAAGGCGCAGCCCGGTCAGCGCATCCGCTTTGGGGACGGCATCCTTGTCGGAACCGTGCTCTCGCCGACGGATGCGGGCGGCAGGGTGATCGAGTTCCAGTACACCGGGATTTTTGAGGAGATCCTGGACCGCCTCGGTCAGATGCCCCTGCCGCCCTATATCCACGAGCGGTTGGATGACCCGGAGCGGTACCAGACGGTCTACGCGCGGGAGTGGGGGTCGGCGGCGGCGCCGACGGCCGGCCTGCACTTCACCCCCGAGCTGCTGGCCAAGATTGAGGCGATGGGCGTCGCAGTCCACACAATCCTGCTGCATGTGGGACTCGGCACGTTCCGCCCTGTGCAGGTGGATGAGGTGCTCGAGCACAAGATGCACAGC
>JAQBPS010000546.1 GCA_028287415.1 Bacillota bacterium
CAAGCCGTTAGATAAATGATCATCCACGACAAAACCAGGGGTATCGCCAAACTCTCATAGCAGTAAAGGCCCGAACCGCGCACGTGGTGCGCGGTTCGGGCTTTTTGCATTGTCCGATAATCGCCGACATAGAAAGGGTGGCCGGATCCATTCCGGTCACCCTTTCAAACGAGCCCATTCCCACAACCACCCGAGCTCTACCGCCGAAGCGCCAGCACCAGCCCGTCGCGCACCGGGGTAGACTTCGCCCCCGGCATTGTCCGCCACGGCCCTGGCAAACCAGATAATTCTTTCCGACGTGAGATATCCCTCTTGCGACCACAGGCACGCTAAACTGCAGGAAGCGCAACCAGTGGTGCCTGACAGAGACCGGGCGGTACAACGTCTCGTCGTACGCCCGGTTTTGTTGCCGATTAGCTGATCGGCGTCGAATCGAGAAGCGGGGTAATCAGCTTCTTCTCCAGGTCATCAAGCGTGGGCGTCGTAGCTGCCGGCCAGTCGCGCGTGTTGATCACATAAGCCCAGTCGACACCATCGCCGCGCGAGACCGCCAGGGAGGAGGCACCCGGCGTGCTGCCGGAACGGGCGGCGCCGGCCATTCGCGCACCGTTGCCCCAAACCGCATGGAGATGAATAAACTGCGTGAGAGCCTGGGCGGAAGCACCGAGGCCGTCGTTCGGGTCGCCCACTTCGTTGATCTCTCCGTCACCGCCATATACGGCCGGCACCAGCAGCTGCGAAGCCAGGTCCAACGGGCTGAGTCCCAGCCCTTCGTCCTCGACGATCACTTCGTCATTTGTCCGATCAGCAGCCCGTGTGGGTATAATGGAAACCTCAGAGATATTAGCGGGCTGCAGCAGGGTTTTCTTCACGTAGTCGAAAAAGCCCATGCCGCTCACCTTCTCGACGACGGCGCCGGCTAAGAGATAGCCGAAATTCGAGTACTTATTGTTGGTTCCGGGCGAAAAATCCAGCATCCGCTGGTACATATAGCGCGCCACATCCAGCTTGGTCACAGGATGTCCCAGGTTGAGGTCCACGGCGATCTTGCGCATGTTGTACGTTGGGTCGAAACGCGAGCCCGTCGCTGTGTCGTCGTAGCCGCCCGTGTGATTGAGCAGTTGCTGGATCGTGATCGTGTCGCTGCGCGGATCAGCCGGGTGCGAAAAGCCGAGCAGCGGATAGACCTTTGTGTCCGGGGTCAACTTGTGGGCGTCGTAGAGGGCCTGAACCGCCGCTTCAAGAAACATTTTGCTGCAGCTCGCCAGCAGAAAGCGGTCGGATGGCTGGGTAATGTGATAGCCCGCTTCGGCCCACGTGTACGCCCGTGAGAACTTCGTGACGCCGTTCTTCGCGATCGCCAATTGCGCCGCTCGGACCCCATTGGCCTGCATGAACGTCTGCACCTTCTGGTCAAGCGCCGCGAGGGCGGGAATCGCCGAGCCCGTTGCCGTCCATTCCCGGCTCAGTGGGATGTCTCGTTTGGCGAAGATCGCCGCATACCGGGTGCCGCTGCCGGACCCGCCGCCCTGGACGCAGATTGGGTACAAGCCCGCGGCGTTTTGCTTATCGAATTCCGCCTGATATTCCGCTGCGGTCATGCCATGCCGCGCCACCCAGTCGCCGACCACATCATCCTTGAACACGGAACAGTAGATCTGATCGCCGGCGAGCGCCACATAGGCTGGACGGTAGCCGGCCAGCCGATACCCGGGCAGCTGTATTTCGGCATTGAAGACCGCCTGGTAACTTGCGCCTGTGTCCGATGGATGGACGTGCCACTTCACGAATGCCGGGTTGGCGTGCCACACGGCCGCATAGCGCCGGTCGCTGGCCGTGCCGTAAATCGCAACCGAGCGCAGGACCATTTTTTGGTCGCGAGCGATCTTGTTCTGGTTCTGAAAGGTGCCCGCGTTTGCCTCAGGACCAGATGTCATACCGTGCCGCGCAAACCATGCCCCCGTGACACCCTTTTCGAATACCGCCGCGAAGATCGCACGGCTAGCCGAGCCGGTCGCCGAAATGAGGACCGGGACATAGCCGTTGGCCGTCTGGCTGTTGAAGAATGACTGATAGCCGGCGCTGTCCACGCCATGAACCGCAACCCAGGCCGGACCCGAACGCTCTACCCAAACGGCCGCATAGCGTGCGTCACTGGGATCGCCGTACACACTGAGAGAAATCATCCGGAATCCTTTTGTGCTTAACTCATTGAACTTCGCCTGATGCTGGGCGCCTGTGACGCCGTGATATGCCTGGAACATGTTTCACTTCTCCTTCTGAATGTGTTGGGCAACTGACTCGTGATATGAAACCCAATTGCGCGCAAAATTCGGGGATCCCTCCCCGGCGTATGTCTTGGAGCGGACTGCAGAGGAATTCCCGATGATACTCCGGAATGATACAAGGTCCGCCGACCTTGCCCATCGAGTCCGATGTGCGTGGGGATGAAATAACGCCGGCTGCGGAGATCAGCGAGCTTGCCTGGTTTACCTACAACGACCGGGGACAACGGCTTTGGTCAAGCCGTTAGATAAATGATCATCCACGACAAAACCAGGGGTATCGCCAAACTCTCACAGAAAAACAGGACTCTGCGCAGGCAGGGTCCTGTTTTTTTATGCCGTCTCTTATTGTGAGAAAACAGGTGAGAGTCGTGAAGGCTTCGATACGACTCCGATACGACTCCGGTAAGCGTTCAGCAAGACTGTGTGAAGCTTACGCACCAAGGCGAGGAGGACACGGGACGATCACCGAAGCAGGACGAGCCGTGTGCGGATGTCGTCGCACACAGTGTCGGGATGCAGCCGTATGCAAACCGGACGAGACGAAATCCCGACGTAACAAGCCGCTGAGTCAGAGAATTGCAGTGCATTGTATAAAAATTCATTTGTGAGAATAACGAGTAGCCTGTGCGACGGAACGGCCGCTACGCTGTGATGTGGCTGTCACTGGCGAAATAACACCGAGGGGTCGCCTCCCACATGAAATTCGTAGTTGCGTGACTGTCCACTTTGCAACAACAGTGGACGACCTGCTCAGTGTGCTGCAAGATTGACTCAGACAGGGGGAAAGGCGGCAGGCCAGGCAGGATGCTCCCTGCCTGGCCCTGCCAGTTTACTCCGCCATCTTCGTCTGGGTGAAGTCGAGAATCTCGTGGCCATAGACCGTCAGCCCGGTTAAGCCCTTCTGCACGCCGATGATCTGGACCTGGTTGAAGAGGAAGAGGTAGGGCGCATCGTCCCAGACCTTGGTCTGGACCTTTTCATACAGGTCTTTGCGGGCGCTGTCCTCAAAGACGGTGCGGGCCTGGAGCAGCAGCGTGTCGACCTCTGCGTTCTTGTAGCCGGATAAGTTGTTGGTCGAGTTGCTGAGGAAGTTGCGGGTCAGACGCCAGTCGAGCGTAGGCACGCTGCTGCCCAGAATGTAGAGGGCCGCGGACTTGTTCGGGTCCTCGATCGCCTTGGAGTAAGTGCCCCACTCCATCACCTTGATGGTGGGGGCAAAGCCGACTGCCTGGAGGTAGCCGGAGACCGCTTCGGCCATCTCCTTGTCCTTGGCGTAACGACCCTGGCTGGTCCAGATCTCGATCGGCTGGCCCGGCTTGACGCCGGCCTCGGCCAGCAGCTTCTTGGCTTCATCCGCGTTGTAGGCGTAGGGCTTGAGCTGCATCGGCCACTGGGCGCCCGGCGGGACCGGACCCGCCGGCACGCTGCCCATGCCGCGCAGGAGGCCCTTGATCAGCGCTTCCTTGTCAACGGCCAGGTTGAGCGCCCGGCGCACCCGCGGATCGTCAAACGGCTTCATCCGGTTGTTGATTTCGAAGGAGATCTGGAAGGTGCTCGGCTTGACCAGCACTTCGACCTTGCTGTTGTTCTTCAGATCAGCCACGGACTCCGGCGGCAAGCGATCGACGATCTGGGCTTCGCCGGCCTCCAGCGCCACCGAGCGGGCTGAGGGTTCAGGCACCGGTTTGTAGATGATCTGTGCCCAGACCGGCGGCGTGCCTGCGTAGTTCGGGTTGCGCGAGAGGACGACCTTTACGCCGCTCTGCCTTTCCTGTAGTTTGTAGGGACCGCTGCCCACCGGGCTCTTCGGGTCAAAGCCCACCGGCAGGATGGCGCCGCCGGGGTGGGCCAGGTTCTCCAGCAGGGGCGCGAAGGGCTCCTTGGTGGTAATGCGGACCTCCAGGTCGCCGGGCGCCTCGACGGAGACCACGGAGCTGATGAGAGAGAGGTTGGCGGCAGCAAGCTTGGGGTCCCGCAACCGGTCAAGCGTAGCCTTTACCGCCGCCGCGTTGACCGGCGTGCCGTCGGAGAACTTGGCGCCGGACTTCAGCTGGAAGGTCCACTGCTTCTTGTCATCCGACACCTTCCAGGAAGTGGCCAGCCAGGGCCGAACGCCACCGGTGGCGGGGTCGGTGTCGACCAGGTTTTCAAAGATGTGACGCAGTACGGTCTGCGTTGGTCGGTCGGTGACGAAAGCCGGATCGAACGAGCTGATATCGACGCCTTGAATGTACGTCAGGTTCTTCGCCGCGGCGTTCGGCGCGGATGGTTTGTTCGTCTCGGAGCCGGACGGCGTCTGCTTGGTGGACGTACAGGCAGCCAGCAGCAGGGCCACCGCCAGGGGCATCGCAATCCAGACAGGGAATCGGCGCATGTGAACACTCCTTCGCAGGGGATTACCCCTTTAGTCGTGGATCAAGGGTATCGCGCAGCCCGTCACCCAGGAGATTAAAGCCCAGCACGGTGATGGCGATGGCGATTCCCGGTGCGATGATCACCATGGGCTGCTGGCGGATCAAGGTGCGACCCGCGTCGATCAGGGCGCCCCATTCCGGCGAGGGCGGGGGCGGCCCGAGGCCGAGGAAACTGAGGCCGGCCGCGATCTGGAGGGCCGTGGCGATGTTGAGGCTGGCCTGCACCAGAATCGGGGCGACGGCGTTGGGCAGGATGTGGCGCCACAGGATCCACCAGTCCTTTGCGCCCAGGGCGGTTGCCGCCTGGACGAAGTCGCGGTGGCGGAGCGACTGGACGGTGACGTACATCACCCTCGCGAAGATGGGGATCGAAGAGAGACCGACTGCGAGCATCAGCTGGGGGATGCCGGGGCCCGCGATGGAGATGATCACCATCGCCAGGAGGATCCGGGGGAAGGCGACGAGGGCGTCCACCCCGCGCATCAGTATGGTGCCGGCACGGCCCTGGCGGAAGCCCGCCAGCAGGCCGATCCAGATGCCGGGGATCAGGGCCAGGAGCACGCCGACCACACAGACGGCGAGCGAGACGGGCGCCCCCGCCACGACCCGCATCAGGACATCGCGCCCCATCTCGTCGGTGCCCAGGGGGTAGTCGGCGGAGGGGCGCTGAGCCGATGCGGCCAGGTTGACGGCCAGGGGGTTGATGCCCCGGTTGAGCCACGGGGCCGCCAGGGCGACGGCGCAGACCGCCAGGACGAGCAGGAGCCCGATCATACCGCTGGTGTGCCGCCGGAAGCGGCGCAGAAAAACCGCCATGGCGTCACCCCTTTCGCAGCCTGGGATCGATGCTGAGGTTGAGCAGGTCACTGAAGAAGGTGCTCAGGGCGATGCTGGCCGCCAGCACGATGACGCAGGCCTGCACCGTCGGGTAGTCGCGGAACTTGACGGAGTCGACCATCAACCGGCCCATGCCGGGCCAGGCGAAGACCGATTCGGTGATGACGGCGCCGCCCAGCAGCCGGCCAAACTCGAGGCCGGAGATGGTGACGATGGGCAGCAGCGCGTTGCGGAGGGCATGTTTGAAGAGCACTCGGAGGTGCGGCACGCCCTTGGCTTTGGCCGTGCGGATGAAATCGTCCTGGAGCACCTCGAGCACGGCGGAGCGCGTCATGCGGCTGATGGAGGCGAAGAAGCCCAGACCGAGCGTGAACGAGGGCAGGATCAAGTACCGCCAGTCGCCGAAGCCGCCGGATGGCAGCCAGCGGAGGCGGGCGGCAAAGAGCATCATCAGCAGGATGCCGACCCAGAAGACCGGCAGGGAGATGCCCAGGGTGGAAAGCACAGCGATGAACGTGTCAAACCAGGTGCCCCGGCGGATGGCCGACAGGAGCCCGGCCCCGAGGCCAAACACGAGGGAGAGTCCCATGCCTGTGACGGTCAGGAGGAAGGTGGGGAGGAGGCGCGGTTTGACTTCGTCCCAGACCGGGCTCTTCGTGCGGTAACTGGTGCCCAGACTGCCGCTGGGCAGGCCCTGGAGGAACTTGCCGAACTGAACATAAAGCGGACGGTCGAGCCCCCACTGCACGCGGATCGCTTCCACGACCTCGGGCGGCACATCCTGCCCGGCGATCAGCCGGGCAGGGTCGCCGGGGACCATGCGCATGGCGAAAAAGGTCGCCACGCTGACGAGGAAGACGGTCAACAGCAGGGCGCCAAGATGGCGGGTGACCTGGCCGAGTCTCATCCCTCGACCCCTTTCTGCGGAATTTCCGGCAGGTCAACGTAGTAACGCGTGCCGTTTGGCCTCAGTACGCTGCGCGTCAGCAGCACGGGCTGGCCCAGCTCGTTATGCCACAGGCGCGTCACTTCAATGGTTGGTTTGCCGGGCGCCTCGCCGATGGCGGCGGCGACCTGCTGGCTGAGGGCCACGGCCTGGAGGAACGCCCGGCAGCGGCGGGCCTGCTGCCCGGTCAACATCCGGAGGAGATCAACAAAGTAGTGCCGGCCCCAGTCCGTACCGGTCAGGGTGCGGGGGTCGGTGGTGACCCAGGCTGTGGGCAGGTGCGCCTGCTCCCACTGGACGGGCGCCCCGTCCAGCGTTTTGACCCGGCTCAGCACCCACGTCTTTTCGCCTGGAGCTAACTTCAGGTCGAGCGCAACGGCGCCGGGGGGTTCCACACAGGCGACGTGGTTGTTGGTGTGCTCCAGGTCTTCGCCGTGCTGCTCGGGCATGCGCTGGAGGAGCGCTGCCAGGTTGGTCCAGCCCCGGGGCGTCGCGGAGACGAACGTCCCCTTGCCCTGCCGGCGGATGACAAGTCCTTCGGCGGCCAGGTCCCGCAGTGCCTGGCTGACGGTGATGCGAGAGACGCCGAAGCGGCGCATCAGCCCGGGTTCCGGAGGGAGCTTCGCCCCCTGCCGCCAGACTCCATCGGTAATCTCCTCGCGGAGGATCTGTTTGATTTGCGCCTGTAGCGAAACGTGTTCCCGCTCTAAGGCCATCTCCCTAGCTCACCCGTGCCAGGATCTGCTCGGCGCTCAGGCCTTCCCAGCCGAAGACGCCGAGGTGGCGCCCGGTCTGCCGGTAGTCGCGGTCGTGGAGCTCCGAGGCCAGGGATATCAAGAGCGAGGTGACCGGTGTGTGGAGCCCGGCGAGTTTACCGAGCGCCTCCAGCGGTACCAGGCCCATCGGTACGTCTTCGGTGATGTAGCGGTCGGGCACCGCCATGGCGGTGGCGGGAATTTCGCCCCTGGTGGTCAGATTCTCCTTGGGTTTGCCCCCGTAGGCCCGCAGCGACCAGGCGTCGGCGCTGATGCCCTGGAGTTGAAGCGCTGCGATGACGGCAAGCCGCTCGGCGTCGAGGCGGGTCTGCATTTTATGTATGGAGGGGGTAACCCAATCTTCAAAGTCGTGCCACTGGTTGTTCCGTGGGCCTTCCATGCGGCCCCAGTTGAGCAGGCAGGTCGGTACATGGGAGACGGGGTTGGGGTTGCCCAACGCGACTTCCAGGACGTTGGCGGCCAGCTCGAGCATGGGAAAGAGAGAGTGAAGCACCTCCAGGGCGGCCGCATTGTCCGCAGCCGGACAGGCCGCGACGTCGAGCGCCAGCTTCACGCCCCGCAGGCCCACTTCCCCCGGGCCGATCAGCCGGCAGGCGTAGGGCAGGCTCGCGGTTTCGGCCATCAGCACCTGTAGCCCGGGCCGCTGCGCGCTGGTTCGCTCCCGCAGGAGGACGGAGCCCAGGTACCCGGGGGTGAAGAGCACCGTCTGCCCGTCGGCTAGAGTCGGCACCAGCTGGTCGATCAGGAACTCGTGAGCGTAGGCCGGCACGACTGCCACCGCAACGTCGGCGCCGCCCACCGCTTCGGCCAGATCGGACGTGGCTGTGCGGATCGGTGCAAACTCCGACTGGGCATTGCCGTGCAGGAAGATGCCGCCGCTGGACTGCACATCGGACACGGCTTCGGGAAACCGGTCATAGAGGCGCACGGTATGCCCGCGCAGGGTCAGATCAGCCGCCATGGCCTTGCCGCCGTTGCCGGCGCCCAGGACCGCCACCGTTTTTGGTTCCACGCTTGCCCCACCCCCTTGGAATCTTTGACGTTAGCGCTGAACGCTATGTCGTTATAGTATTAGCGTAGCTGTCGGATATTTCCTTTTTGTCCAAAAAACTTTCGCACATCAAAATCCTACAAATATCGACAAATGGACAGGGCAGGTTTGGCGGTGTGCCGAGTCGCTTGCCACCATCGTGATGATCGCAGGCCCGATCGTATAGCCACGGGGTATGGGAGGACATGATAGTCACGGATAGCGAATAATACAGCAAAAGCCCAGCACGGGGGAGCTGATAGCAGTGCTTACGGCCAGGCTGGACGGCATGATCATTCGCGTAAACGAACGCGAGTGGGAGGACCAGGAAGCCTTTCTCCGCCAGGCGATCAAAGAGAAGCGCGTTTTCGCACCTTGCTGCGAAGCAGCGTTGATTCTGCGCTGGGGGAAGCGGAGGATCCGTCACTTTGCGCACCCCCCGAGGGTGTCGTGTCCTTTTGAGCGTTGGGGCGAGCCTGAGTCGCCAGAGCACGTAGCCGGTAAAGTGCTGCTGTACGATTGGTGCCGCACCCATCTGGCCGCACAGACGCAACTGCTGGCGCTTGAATATCCGCTCAGAGCCACGTTTCAGCGGCCTGACGTTTACCTGGAACTGAAGGACGGTACCCGTTTTGCCCTGGAGTACCAGCGATCAGCCATATCCGTCGGTGAATGGACGGAGCGTCACGAAGGCTATGTCAGTCAAGGGATCCACGATATATGGATCTTCGGGGATAATCGCCATGCCGATGCGCAGTTATCAGATGATCAGAAGGAAAAATGGGCCCTGCGCGAACCGGGTATGCTCTTCTTGAAACTGCGGGCCTTCGAGGGTGCGGCGATGGTGAGAACAGCGTACGAAGTGCCGTATTGGCGCTATGCTGTTCAAGACGAGCAGCTATGGGCGCCGCTCGAATTGGCTGCGCGGGTAGGGAGGGAAGTGTCGCCCTGGTATAAGCGATCTGCCCTGGAGCGCTTGGCATCAGTCGCCTTTATGGATTCGACTACGGGCGAACTCAGCATCTATCGGGCGATGCGCGAGCTGCCGGCCCATGTCGATACACGGATGGCGTCGGTGGTTCACCGTGTGCATCTGGACAGCGAAGGGCTTGAACTAACGCCCGCAGGGTTCATAACGCCCGCCGATCACAAGCGGTTGGCACAGCATGTGGAGCGGGTAGCCCGAGTGGAGGCGACGATTCGGGCGCAACAGGCGACAGCCGTTTCCGAGCAAGTGGACCCACCGCAAGTGAAAATGGCGCCCGATCAGCCGATGCCGGGCGACATGCCGCCCTACTTTCAGCAACTGGCGCGGCGACGAGAGCAACAAGTAAGTCGCTTCCCTGATGCGCGCACGTTCTTACTCGGGGAGCAGGACGCGGAACAGAAGCGC
>JAQBPS010000552.1 GCA_028287415.1 Bacillota bacterium
CGGACCCGGATGTTCTCGTTCGGGCCGAGTCCGGCGTGGCGCACGCTGTTGGCCACAAGCTCGCTGAGCAGGAGCCGGGCCGTCTCCCGGAGCGCGACAGGCAGGTGCAGGGTCTCGAGGGCGCCACGGGCCGCCCGCACCGATTCGGGCCGCGGCGGGAAGCGGACGTCGAAGCAGCGCCACACCGTCGGCTGCTGTTCCATTTCTCGCTCTATCACGCTCAAGATGAGCACCGTCCTGGCGCACATGACGGTCACGGCGACAGGGCAAGGAGCTTCCCCCTGGTGGCAGCGGATACCCAGAACGGCCGGGATTCAATCCCATTCCTCCGAAAAAGCTTCCCCCCGGCCATGTAGGCCCGCACCCCTTCAAGCCGATATCCCATGCAGAGCGGCATGTGGAGGAAGTTCCTACAGACGCAATCGCAGTGATGATCGGGCTGGCGGCGCTGGCCGTGGCCGGCCTGCCGATCTGGGTGGCGGCCCTCCGGCGGCCGACGTACCGCCGTTGGGCGATCGGCTACGGCCTGGTCTCCGGCCCCTCGGCGTGGCGGCCGCCGTCGAGTACTGGTGGGCCCAGGCCCACTTCCACCACGTCTTCAGCTGCCCCGTCTGGCCACTGCCCACCCCCGGGAGCCCGCCGATCGACACCGGCGGATGTACCTTCCCCCAACCGTCTGTCGGCTGGGCAGGGGCCGCCCTGATGGCGGCAACCGGGATCTGGTTGATCGCCTGGACCCTGGCGACCAGAGGTCGTTCCGAAGGCCCCCGGGTACCCGCCTCGGGCAACGCCGGGAGGGTGGGGTGTGGCTACCACCGGCCCGACGGTTAGTCCGGCTGCGTAGCGAGGGGCTGTGGACCGCCGTGATAGGGCTTGGTCCCGGCGATTTGGGGGCACTGGTCAGTAGTTCGTTAGCACATGCGTTAGCAAACCCCAGAGGGGTCGCCTGAGATCAGCCCGCGCTGGTCGCCGACTCTGTGCTCCCTCAAGGGCCGGAACCACCGGCCGGCCCGGGGCTCTCAAGCCAGTACCCCGTCGTAAGGGAGGAATGGCCATAGAGGTTCCCGTAGAATCCGCCGATGTCCTTTAGGGGTTGCGCTGGCGTCCCTCGCACCTCCACGGTCACCAGAAATCCTGCGCTGCAGGGGTGAAGCGTGGCAACGATATCGGGGGTCGGGGCCGACTCGGCAGAAAACGCCACTACCCCCTCCGTCTCAGCATCCTTGGTGTTACAGGTCATGGCGGCGGGCAGGGCGATCGGCAACCCATTGAAGGCTTCGGTGAAGACCTGGACCCAAGCGGTGTCGGTGACCACCTGCGGCGCGGGTGGGGTCGAGTGTCCGGGAAAGGGCAGGGTCCTGGTGACCGTCACCACGGTATCGGTCGCGGACACTACCTCACCGAGGCTCCGCTCAGGCAGCCACACGACCAGGGCATCTGCCCTCACAATGCTGGCGGTTGGCCCGGAGGCCACGACCTGCAGTGACAGAACTGCGTGGTCGATTTGCACGGGTGGCCGAAGCACATACCCCTCCGCCATCAGACGCCCGTTGTTCGGACCCCCGCCGTAGTTGCCGATGTCGCTGGGAGCCCGTCCCATGATGAAGCGCCAGGTGGCATCGGCGGGTGCCGGTACAGCCCAAAGCCTGTGGTCGTCAATGAGATTGGTCGGATTCCCAGGGTTGAACGGTTGCGCCACTAGGGCAGGGACGGAGGTCGTGACCGACGCACCGTTCGGCAGGGCAACCTCATCAAGGAGCGAGGAGGAGAGGGCTCGTGCCAGCGCCTCCGCCACGGTTGACGGCGGAGTGGAGGCGAGACCCGACTGGGCTGTCCGCACCGCGGTCGGCGCAGGGCCGCACCCCGCGGCAGCGAGCACCACGAGGGCGAGGATGGAACCAAGAGTGAGGCGGCTCACGCGAGTGACTCCTACTTGGGCGCACGGTTGGCCCGCGTCCTGACATAAGTGTCGGCTCGGAACCCCTTGTAGACAATGGCACGTTCGGGCTACTTCACGTAGTTACCCAGGGATTCCTACCTGCCCGCGAGACGACACTGACCTTGGCAAGAGTCGGCGCCCGGGCTTGCTCACATATAATGCAGGAGGAAGGCCCCGAAACCGTTGCAAACAAAGGATCCTCCTTCCGGCGTCCCTTGGCCCTCGACAGGTTTCTGCGTGGCTGCGGATTCTCCCGAGACGCCGTGGGTCGACCTCCGAGACCCCCAAGCCCAGGGCGCCAGGCCCCTAGGCACGTCCGACCGGGCCGGCTGGGACTGCTACCTCCTCTCGCAGCGCTCGTTCGGGGTCGCTCGGCCTGACAACGTCGTGGTCGTAGTCCTCGGAGGCGGGTCCATTCGAACCCCGTCGTGAAACATGAGCGGCCTCTCGTGATTTGAACCTCGGACTTCTTCCCTGTCAAGGAAGCGAGGGGTCCGACGTAGGTGGAGGTCAGAGGCAAGAGCGGCGCGATGAGTAGCCCTGCTGGGATCTGCTTATTCAGTCAGCTTCGGGCGCGCTCCCACGCCCGCCTGGGCGGTTGACTTGCATACGGGCGCAATGGCATAGAGCTTGAGATCAGGCCTTCTGACGGCGGCGATCGAGCCGGCCCATGGCGCTCAGGACGGCGCGCAGTGATGCCGTGATGATGCTTTCGTGTACGCCAACACCCCAGCGGAGCGCCCCATCGCAGCGGACCTCGACGTAGGCGGCCGCTTGAGCGGTGGCGCCCGCACCGACGGCGTGTTCCGCGTAGTCCAGCA
>JAQBPS010000563.1 GCA_028287415.1 Bacillota bacterium
TAGATGCGGACGGGGATGTCGCCGACGGGGCCGGCGATGGTGCGATTCACGATGCCGGCAACTGACTCCGGCTCACCACCCAACTCGCCGAGACCTCCTGCGGCCTCCCTTGCTGTGGCCGGTGGCATTTCGTTCAGTGCCGGACCACCCATCTCCTCGAGCTGCTTGATGAAGGCCTCCGCTTGTTTGTCCAGGGGCATGGTTTCGCGCTCCTTTCTCGACGTTGCCGACTAGCAAGACGGGCCTGACTTTGGGGGGACACCTCCCATACCGTGAACATTACTATAATTCTATATGTCAATCAATATAGTATTTAGCGTATAACTATCTGTCAATACTCATACAAACGAGGCCGGGCATCCAGAAGGATGTCCGGCCTCGGCCACGCTCGCCTAGCGAACCTGAGTCGCTTTCCAGGTAACTCCGGCATCAGTAGTGTGGAGCAGGGCGCCGTTACTGGCCGCCACGCCGGTCTGTGCGCCAGTAAAGCTGAGGGCTTCGACATTCGCCATCGCCTGACCGGTGCTCCAGGTACGGCCGCCGTCCCGGGTGGCCCGCAGCGCCTGACCGTCCCAGAACCAGCCGTGGTCGGCATCGCCAAAGGCATAGGCGCCCTGTCCGGGCAGTGCGGGGGAGGTGGACCAGGTGGCCCCGCCATCATGCGACGCAAAGAAGATAGTCTCCACAGTCGTCGTCACCGACCGCACCGGTAGCACGATATCGCGGGCGCTCAGGATGAGGGGTGCGTCCACGGAAAGCTCCGCCGCCTGATGGGCCTTGTCGACAGGCAGCTGGAGCTCCTGCCAGGAGGCAGCGCCGTCACGGGTGGCATAGACCCAGGGCTTGCCAGGGGTGGCGCTGTGGCCGGTCACCCAGCCCACCTTGGTGTCGGCAAACGCCAGGCCGTTCTTCATACCGCCATTAGGGACCGTGCCCCCCGGGGGGGTCCAGGTGCCGCCGCCGTCTCTCGTGACGTGAAAGCTGACCGGCATGCTGCCGGCTCCGGGCTCCCCGGCGACCATGGCCCACCCGGTGCCACCCCCGAAGGCGATGGTCGCGTCACCGAAGGGCGCATGGTTCGTCAGCCAGGTCGTGCCGCCGTCCCGGGTATGCAGCAGGATGTTCTGGTAGAAGACCCAGGCGTTCTGGCCGTCGACCCACTGGGCTCGCTCCAGCGGGCCGACCTTGGGCGACACATCGACCCAGGTGGCGCCGCCGTCGGCGGTGTGCAAGAGGCGGTCCGCGGTCTGCATCCAGCCGGCGCCGCCGAAGAGGCGCACGCTCCGCACCTGGAGATCACCCTGGACAGCCGGCGTCGGCTGCGGTGCCGGCTGCGGTGCGGGTGCAGGCGTGGGCTTCGGCGCCGGCTGCGGTGCGGGCGTGGGTGCAGGCGTGGACGCACCGGGGGTGTAGTCCTTGCCGCCGGCGTTATCAATGGTCGGGGTCGTGTTGACGGGGGGCGCTTGTACGGAAGTCGGGGGGACCAGCGGCGGCTTGCCCAGGTCCGTCAGCGCTTGTTGCTTGGCAGAGCACCCGGTCAATATCAGGACGGTCAGCAGTCCGGCACTGGCGAGTCGTTTCATGGAAAGTCACTCCTGTTACGTTGTATGAGTGGTTTGAACCACGTTGCACGTTTATCATCGCGTGTTCACACCGCACGCAACATCGGCCATTTGGTGGATGCGTCAAGGCCGCCCTGCTGCTACGCCAACCTGGCGCGGGACTCGGCCAGCTACCTGGGACAATCAGGCCATGCAGCTCATCCTTATCGGGGTACACCGCTGTGGCTCCGTAGTGCTGCGGACCCTGGAATCGAGCTGCAAGAGTGCAAAAAATGGACGGTCGGAATCGGGCAGCCGGGCAGGGTCACGGCGAGGGAGCAGCGCAACAATTGCAGAACCCGGGTGGTCACGACCACCCGGGTTCTTTGGCGCGCAACCGCTCCCCGCTATATCATTGCGGCAGGTCGCCGCGCCGGGTCCTCACACTTCAAATAGCGCTCGAACGCGCCGTCCATGCGCCGGAAGGCATCCGCCCACGTCTTCCGGTTGTGGAACAGGTGAGTCTCCCCGGGGTAGTAGATGGCGGCAAAGTCCTTGCCGTGCTCGGTGCAGTCCTTCACAATCGCGTCCAACTGGGCGAAATCCACAGACTCGTCAGCGGTACCGTGCAGGTTCAGCAGCGGCCCCTTCAGACCCTCGACGAAGTAGCGGGGCGACTGCTGACGGTACACCTCGGCGTTGTGTTCCCCCTTCGGTCCGCCCCACCGGGTCTCGTAGAAACGCGGCAGACCCGGCTGACGCCCCGCAAGCCACCGGTCCCACTGCTCAAAGTCCCACACGCCGGCGATGTTGACACCCAGTGCGAATTCGTCAGGGCGCTTGGTCATGGCCGCCAGGGCCATGTATCCGCCGTAGCTGATGCCCCAGATTCCCACCCGGTCCTCATCCACGTAGGGGAGCGACTTGAGGTACCGCCCGCCCCGGACGCAGTCGTCAAGCTCCGTCTGGGCGAACTTCATATAGTTGGCCTGCTCATACGCTACGCCGTAGCCGGAGCCGCCCCGGTAGTCTACCGAGAGAATCACGTAGCCCTGATGCAGCAGGTACTGGTTGTAGCTGTAAAAGAAGCCGTATGCATGCATGGGGTGCCAGCCGCAGCGCATCTGCCGGACGGGACCGCCGTGAATGTAGACCAGCGCCGGGTACTGTTTGGCCGGGTCAAACCCCCTGGGCACAAAGAGGTCGGCGTGAACCTGGAGCCCCTCGGCACCGGTAATGGTGATATGCTGCGGCTCCGTGATCGCCTCCCGGACCCAGGCCGCCGGCATGGAGTTGGTGAGACGCTCTACCTTGCCGCCCCCCGTACCATCCGCGGGGAGCAGCGCCACCTCTGCGCTCCGCCACGGGCTACAGGCGATGCAGGCGATCAGCTTGCCGTCCGGGGCGAAAGCAGGATTGACATGGGTGCCCGGCTCGCTGGTCAGCTGACGCACCTCGCCCGTCTCACGGTCGAAGCGCCACAGGTGCCGCTGCTGGAGCACACCGTAGTTGCTGGCGAAGGCCACGTACCGTCCGTCCCCGGACCAGGCGGGCCGGTCGTCGGCGTGGCCGTAGTCCTCACTGTCACCCTGAAGTACCACGGTGCGGGTGCCGCGGGCGAAGTCCCGCACGACCAGATGCGCCCAGCCCTCCACGAGCAGGGTGTAAGCGGCAGCGTCACCGGTGGGAGCGGCCACCGGCACGACCTCAGGCTTGAGGCTCCGGGGGCTCATCTCCCGCTCCAGTACCTCCTCACTCCCGTCTTTCAGGTCGACCACCAGGTACTCCCGCAGGCTGGCATCCTCGGAGATGCGTACCACGCTCAGCTTGTCCGATCCGAGCCATGCCAGTCCGTGCTCCCAGTCGTGCGTCCGGCTTCGCCAGGTGAGCTGCCGGGACGCGACGTGCACCACTCCGGCATCCCACTGGCTGCCGTCCAGGAAGAGCATGGCGATGCAGGCCGAGTCTGGTGACCACCAGAAGTCCAGGACCGGGCCGGGCGCCGGCAGTTCCCGCAGGATCGGCTCGCCGCCCACTAGGATCGCCTGGCCGCCCAGCAGGATCAGCTTGCCCCCGCGGGAGACCGCCAGCATGCGCCCATCGGGAGACCACTTGAGGTCGCCCACCGGTGCCTGCCCGTCCAGCAGAAC
>JAQBPS010000669.1 GCA_028287415.1 Bacillota bacterium
CGGCGCTTCCATGGTGTCGAAGACGGGACTTGAACCCGCACGGTTTCCCACACGCCCCTCAAACGTGCGCGTCTGCCAATTCCGCCACTCCGACAGGAGGTATTCTGCTTGTTAGCACGGGGCTAACCGCGGTTCATATTACTATATCTGTGCCAGGGATGCAAGCACCCGACCAAAGAGTTTATTGCGAGACACAACGGCGAGCGGACTGTTACGGGCTGTTACGTCCTCTCCCGTGATCTTCCGTGATCTTGCTCGATCTTACATCATGTTACGCCATCTTGCATCATGATTCAGCATGATTTATCGTGCCTCACGGGCATCCAGCGGGCCAAACTGAGTGCCACTGCGTTCCGCCACCTTATGGCGGCTTAGCCTTGCGTAGAGCGGCTTACAGCTCCCTCCCTTGCGCGTGCGTAGCGATGCCACCGCCCATCACATTTCACCGCGATACAGTCCGTTCGAGCCAGTCGAGCCTCGTTACACGATCTCATGCGATCTCATGCGATCTTTTGCGATCTCATGCGATCGTTTGCGATCTTTTGCGATCTTACACGTTGCTGCGCGCTTTTCCATGATGACCGAGGCTTACCGACGTTGTCGCAGCCCATCACAGCTTATTGCGAGCTGTTACACGATCCTTCATGTCACTATACGCAATCTGCCGCGGCTGTGCACAGCCGCGGCAGATTGCCGATTCTACATGATTACTAGTAGAAGGGCCGGATCATCAAGTACACCACAACCCCGGTGGCGCTCACATAGAGCCATAGCGGCATCGTCCACCTGACGAACTTCCGGTGCCGGGCCGTCTGCATGCTCAGGCCGCTCACCAGGCTGAACAGCGCCAGCGGCACGATCACCACCGCCAGCACAATGTGCGTGATCAGGAAGAAGAAGTACAGGGATCGCATGGGCCCCGCGCCGCCATACTTCGTCGATGCTGCGAGCGCGTGGTACGTCACGTAGCTGAGCAGGAACAGCGTCGTGCTCGTGAAGGCCGACAGAATGAACCGCCGGTGCGTCTGGATATCCCGCCGCTTGATCGCGGCGAGGGCCGAAAGCAGGAAGATAAACGTGAGGCTGTTGAGCACTGCATTGAGCATCGGCAGGAACGTCAGGTCAAGGTTCCCCACCCCACGCTTGCCCGGCAGAAAGAAGAGCACAGCTACGAGTACGTTCACCGCTATGGAAAGCCCCACGACCAGTGCGGTATAGCGCTGCGGCTGTTTTGGCGTGCCCGCCGTCATGCGAACCAACCCTTTTTTGCATAGATTGCGGCGACGAAACCGGGACTAGCGCTTGATATCCAGCACCATGGCCATAAAGACAAAACCCAGCCAGTAGATCGACCAGAAGAACGACTTGCGAGCCCACTTGTACTCGGGCAGCCGCTCCCGGAACAGGATCAGGTTCGCCCCCAGGTAGACCAAGCTGGCGCCCAGCGACACCCACAGGTAGATCTGGCCCACAGCGCCGGTCCAGTAAAGGGCGGCGACGGTCGGGAAGATCAGCACCGTCCAGATCAGGATCTGCCACTTGGTGTGCCGCTCACCCTTCGTCACCGGCAGCATCGGGATGTGCGCTGCCCGGTAGTCCTCATTGCGGTAGAGCGCCAGCGCCCAGAAGTGGGCCGGCTGCCACGCGAACATGATCAGGAACATGGCGACGGGTGCCCAGTCGACCCGGCCCGTGACAGCGGCCCATCCGACCAGGGGCGGAACGGCGCCGCAGATGCCGCCGATCACCGTGTTCAGGTCGGTGGAGCGTTTGAGCCACATGGTATAAATGCAGACATAGAACAGCAGGCCTGCCAGCGACAGCAGCGCTGTCATCAGATTGACCGTGAGCGCCAGCAGGACGAACGAAAGCGCCCCGGTGAGAATGCCGAAGCCCAGCACCTGGTTGGCGGTGAGCCGGCCCGACGGGATCGGCCGCTTTGCGGTGCGCTTCATGATGCAGTCGATGTCCCGGTCATACCACATGTTGATGGCGTTCGCAGCCCCGGAGGATGCGCCCAGGCCGATCATGGTGATCAGCGCCAGCCACAGGGGCGGAAAGCCCTTGGCCGCCACCCACATGGCCGCATAGCCGGTGATCAGGATCAGGGAGACAAGCCGGGGCTTCATCGTCTCGAAGTAATCACGGGCGACCTCGCCAAGCGGCCGGACCGCCGGCAGCGCCATCGCCACCGATCCGCCGGCAATTGCCGGCAGCGTAGGTGCGTAGTAGCCGACCACGGCGATGGCGAGCAGTGTACCGATGAGGGCGGAGGAGATCACCAGGTGGCCGACGGTGCCTGCCGGGCTGAGCAGCCCGCGGGCCGCATCCGCACCAAGGACCACGACGGTCGTGTACAGCACAACGGCAGCGCCGGTCAGTACGAGCAGCGCCGGCCGGTTGAGGTGCCGCCGCCACACGTAGATCACCGTGTAGAGCAGGAAGAAGCCGGCGAGCGCAGCCGCCCCCCGGTGGGCGAGGTGGAGCAACACGACGCCAGTCACGTCGGCCGCGGTCAGCCCGTCACAAAGGGGCCAGCCGTGGCACGCAGCCTCGGCGCCAACGCTCCGGAGGTATCCGCCCAGCAGCACGACAACGTAAAGCGAAATCGCGGCCCACAGCGGCACCTGCCACTGGGACCGGAACATGGAGAGCCGCGAGTGGTAGGGATCCTCATCGGCGCCGAACACGGTCGCCGCCAGCCAGGTGGCCGTGAACGCCGCAGCGACGGCGGGATTGGGTGCGGGCAGGCCGAGCATCTGCACGCCGCCCATAATCGCAGGGAGGCTGAGGACCATGAGTGCGCCGCTGCCCGCCAGGAGCGCCGGGCGCCGTCCCCACAGCTGCCGGCCTGCCAGGCCGGTCGCGGCGGCAAGGCCGAACAGCAGCAGTGCGACGAATCGGTAACCGTATTCCAGGGCCGCGTCGCCACCGGGACTGGCGCCCCAGAAGGCCCGCCCCGCCCCGCCAAACACCACCAGCAGGTAAGCGGCAATCGCTGTCGCCAGCGTGAGGCCGCGAAGTCGTGTAAGTCGCATGGCTCGCCTGATCCTCCCTTACCCAATCACCAGCCTTTTTCAGCCGGTTCCGGACCGTTTTGTATTGGACAACGCGTAGCGGAACTCCTGCTGTATTGATTCGTCAACCGAGCTATTTACGGCGGGGACGGCCTCTGCTACTGTTATGGGGGATTGGCGCCCGGTATCACGTGCGAAAGCTCCCGAGAAGAAGGTGTGAATCTGTTGCAAGCGACAAAGGCGCTCCCCCGGTGGATCCCCGTCGCCCTGGCTTCGGCCGTTGCGATCGTGGTCCTGGCGGCCCTGGCCCTCTGGCGGCTCAGCGGCCCCTCTGCCCTCCCCGTGCTCGCCACGGCCCCCGCTTTCAGCCTGACCGACCAGGAAGGGCGCACCGTCAGCAGCGATCAGCTGCGCGGCAAGGTCGCGATCGTCGGCTTCATCTATACGAGCTGCCCCGATATCTGTCCGATGCTGACTCAGCAGATGCGCGGCCTTCAGTTGAAGCTAAAGGATGCCGGCCTGTTGGGCACCGAGGCACAGCTCATGTCGATCACCGTCGACCCCGAGCGGGACACCCCCGCGGTGCTGGCCCAGTACGCCAAGGAGCACGGTGCGGAAACTGCCACCTGGCGCTTCCTGACCGGCGAGCCGGAGGCGATCCGCCAGACCATCGTCAAGGGCTTCCTCCTCCCCGTAGAGAAGGAGATGGCCGCGGGGGGCAGCCACAACCATGACGCCACCGGCACCGCCCCCTCGGCCCCCGACCCACAGCAAGCCTA
>JAQBPS010000716.1 GCA_028287415.1 Bacillota bacterium
GTGATCGCCAAGGGCGGCCGCGGTGGCCGCGGCAACATGAAGTTCTGGACGCCCCAGAACAAAATGCCCACCTTCTATGAGAAGGGCGAGCCGGGCGAGGAGCACTGGCTGATCCTCGAGCTCAAAGTGCTCGCTGATGCGGGTCTGGTCGGCTTCCCCAATGCGGGCAAGTCCACGTTTCTCTCGCGCGTCAGCGCTGCCAAGCCAAAGATCGCCAACTATCCGTTCACCACGCTCAACCCGATTCTGGGCGTCGTGGAGACCGGGGACGGGCGGGCCTTTGTTCTGGCCGACATTCCCGGGCTGATCGAGGGCGCGCATACCGGCGTCGGTCTGGGCCATGAGTTCCTGCGCCATGTCGAGCGGACAAAGGTCCTGATCCACGTACTGGATGGAGCGGGGACGGACGGGCGTGACCCCCTCGAGGACTTCGCGATCATCCAGAACGAGCTGAAGGAGTACAACCCGAAACTGGCGGCGCGGCCCACGCTGGTCGCCTATAACAAGATGGATGTGACCGAGGCGCAGGACAACCTGCCCCGGGTCATGCAGGAGCTCGAGAGCAAGGGCTACCGGGTGTTCCCAATCTCCGGCGTGACCGGTGAGGGCCTCAAGCCCCTGCTCCAGGCCGCTGCTGATGCGATCGCCGCGTACGAACCGCCCGTTGAGCCCGAGGTTACGGACGTCGAGCGGGTCTACCGGCCTCGCCAGGAAGAGTTCGAGATCCACAAGGACAATCACGTCTGGGTGGTGACCGGCAAGGACATCGACCGGCTCGCCGCCATGACCATGTGGGAGAATGACGAGGCGGTCAAGCGGTTCCTCAACATCTTGAAACTCAAGGGTGTGGAGAAGGCACTGCGCGACTATGGCGCCGAGGATGGCAACACGGTCCGGGTTGCCGACATCGAATTTGAGCTGTCGTCTGATCCGCTGATTTAGGGAGAGATGATTGTGGAGCTGCGAGGGAAACAGAAGCGGTTTCTGCGGGCCATGGGCGTTAACATGGACCCGATTTTGACGATTGGCAAGGATGGCGTGTCCGAGCACACCATCACTCAGGCGGATGGCGTATTGAACACCCGGGAGCTGATCAAGGGGCGTGTGTTGACGAGCGCCCCTGAGGGCGTTGCGGACATAGCCACGGCCATCGCCACGGCGACGGAGTCGGAAGTGGTGCAGGTGGTGGGCCGGAACTTTCTGCTGTACCGCCCCAACCTGCAGGAGCCCAAGATCGACCTGCCGTAGGAGGGGGAAGTCATGCCGTACGTGGGGATCATGGGCGGCACCTTCGACCCCATTCACTTCGGCCACCTGGCCGCGGCGGAGGGTGCGAGGCAGCAGTTGGGGCTGGACCGGGTGCTCTTCATGCCCAACCGACAGCCGCCGCATAAGGCGGGGCGACCTGTGTCGGCAACGGAGCACCGGGCGGCCATGGTGAAGCTGGCGATCGCCGGCAACCCGGATTTTGGGTACACAGATCTGGAGTTGCACCGGGCGGGGCCGTCCTACACCGTCGACACGATCCGTGTGCTCCATGAGCTTCACCCGGACTGGCGGAGCGCCTTCCTGGTGGGAATGGACAGCCTCCTGGAGATCCAGACCTGGCAGGACTATCCGACCTTGCTCACCCTGACCGATCTGGTGGTGGTGAGCCGGCCCGGCTATCCGGCCGAGCGGCGGGACGCCGTGCTCGCAGCGCTGGGGCCGGCCCTCACGGCCCGCATCCGGCTGCTGGAGTTGCCCGGCGTGGCCGTCTCTGCGACGGAGCTGCGTCGCCTGTCGGCGGCGGGCCAATCGCTCCGGTACCTGGTGCCAGACGCCGTGGCGGAATATGTGCGGGAACACCAACTATATGAGTAGCTCAAAGGGGGAGGCCGCTATGCGGTGCTCCTCCTTCGTGTAACTGTGCGCAGGGATCAATCGTCTAACCTTATGAAGGGAGGGCTGCCATATGTCTACCGGGAGAGAGCTGGAGGCGGCCCTGGCAGAGCAGATCGGCGGCGGGCGTCTCGCCCATTCATATCGGGTGCTGGAGACAGCCAGGGAGCTTGCCGGGCGCTTTGGGGCGCCCCTGGCTCAGGCCGAGCAGGCCGCACTGATGCACGACTACTGCCGCAAGCTGTCCGCTCCCGTGCTGCTGGCGGAGGCCCGACAGCGGAACTTGATCGTCGATCCGGCGGAGGTGGCGGAGCCGCTGCTCCTGCACGGACCGGTGGCCGCAGCCTGGCTCGGCGAGCGGGGGCTGGTGACCGATCCGCAAGCGCTGGCAGCGATTCGCTGGCACACAACAGGCCGGGCCGGTATGACCCTGCTGGAGAAAGTAATCTGGCTGGCTGATTACATTGAGCCCGGGCGGCGCTTTGCCGGCGTCGAGCCCGTGCGGGAAGCTGCCGGGCAGGATCTGGACACCGCCCTGCTGCTGGCGCTGGACCAGACGATCAGCTACGCAATCGCGAACGGCTGGCAGTTGCACCTGTATACGATTCAGGCCCGCAACTCGCTGCTGCCAACGAAGGACGCCTGACGGAGGAATGGGGGCTTTGCGGGGCCGTGCGTTACTCAAATCTGGTCGGTGCGCGCTCGACCCGCCGCTCGCCTCCGGCCTGGCCTGGCTGGCGGGTTGTGCTGATGGCAGCCGCGGCCCTGATCAGTCTGGGCTTTCTCTACACATTGTTCACCGTCAGCACGGTTGTTCGTGAGGTGTCGCATCCGTTGCCGCCGGACCTGGCGCCTGAGGCCAGGCCAGCGGCCCGGCAGCCCGGCGAACGGACGAACATTCTGGTGATGGGGCTGGATGACGACCATCGCCATGCCGACCTGGTGCTGCTGCTCTCCATTGACGAGGGATCCCGCAAGGTCGCCCTCCTCCAGATTCCCCGGGAGACGCGGGCACTGATTGCCGGCGCGGACGCGTTCGCACAACTTGCAGGCGCACATGACGCGGGCGTGGTTGACCAGCGATTTCCTGGCAGTCTGCGGGTGCTCAAAACCGTGGAAAGTTTGCTGGATGTGCCCGTGCACGACACCATCACGGTGGAGCCGGAGGGGTTCCGCAAGCTCGTAGACGATGTCGGCGGTATGCAGGTGAACGTCCCTTTCGCCATGGACTATGATGACCCCGTGCAGCAGCTGCACATCCACCTGGCGGCGGGCCCCCAGAAATTGCATGGGGAGCAGGTGCTTGAATTTGTCCGCTGGCGCCATAACAATGATGGTGGCGGGCATCCTGAAGGCGAGGCGGGCCGCCTGCGGATGCAGCAGGAATTGCTGCAAGCGCTGCTGGATCAGCTTGTGAGTCCCCGCAATCTGCCCCGCCTGCCCAGTTTGGTTATGGCAGTGGCCGCGCATGTGCACGCCACCATGGCGCCGGCTCGTCTGATTAGCCTCGTCCTTGCGGTGGCCAGCCGGGCGGACCTGACGGTCGCCACGCTGCCCGGCATCGACGCCTCCTTGCCACAGCCTGACCAGCAGGGACGCCGCAGCTACTACCTCCCTGATCCGGACGGGACGGCCCGCCTGGTGGACAGGCTGATCCGGGGCATCGATCCCGGTGCGGCTGCGTCCATCCGGGTGGAGGTGGCGGTCCCCGATGACCATGACAAGGCTGCCCGCATCACTGCGCGGCTGGCGGCCCAGGGCTTCGCGGTAAGCACGATCGCTCCGCCGGCCGCCATGCCTGCGGCTACGCAGGTGATCGACCTGCGCGGCGATGCCGCCCGGGCGCAGTTGGTTGCCGGTTCCCTGGTATCCCAGGGGCTTGCAGTAGAACTCCTCAGCCAGCCTGACAGCAAGGCGACCGCCGACGTCCGGGTGATCTTCGGCAGCGATGTACGGTCAACATTTAACGGTTCTTGAACGAAATAGTAGGAGGAACCTGCGTATGCAAATGGAATACAGTGAATTAGTTGCGATCAACGAACGAAAGGGGAATGCCGATTTGGTAGAATCCGCCCATTTGGCCCGTGCAGCCGCCTTGGCCGCTGATGACAAGAAGGCCAAGGAGGTCAAGATTCTCGATATCCGCTCCATCACTACGGTTGCGGACTATTTCGTGATCTGCTCTGGAACTAGCTCGACGCACATCCGGGCAATTGCGGACAACGTGGAGGGGACGCTGTCACAGCAGGGTCTTGCACTCCACCATATGGAGGGCTATCAGAACGGCCGGTGGATTCTTCTGGATTTCGGCGATATCGTCGTCCACGTGATGCACGAGGAGGAGCGACAGTTCTATAATCTGGAGCGACTCTGGGGCGATGCTCGCGAGGTGGCCATGCCCCGCTCGGAGGCCGGCTAGACGTGTAACTATGGGATCAGCCCTGGCGCTGTGCGCCAGGGCCCTTTCGCTTGCCAGGTCCTGTACATTGCCCGCCACGGGGGCTTCTGCCAAGATCAGGCAGTCCTTGCCAGGTCCTGTACATTGACGATAAACGTTAATTTTTGTATACTGAAGTTCGCGATAGGTCGCGACATAAGGCCGGGGACTACTTGCCCCGGCTTCTTCCCTAGCCCCCCACCCTATAATCAGACAGTTCTCCCACAAACATGGTGTTATGTTTGTTCATAGCTGCTCGTTGCAAGTGACGCGAATTCGACAGTCGCATGCATATGTGGGCTGCGAATTCATATCCATACGGGGGTGAGCTTTGTGTCCGCATCACAGAAGAAGAAGAAGAAGGGGTCTCCCCGCTTTCTGCGCAAGATGTTTAGCATTTTTGGCGTGCTGATCGCCGTTGTGCTACTTGGCGCAGCCCTCGCCGGCTGTAGCGTGGCACTGTCCGCCCCAAGCGTGACAGACCTCGCGTGGAGCAGCAGTACCGTGATTTACGACCGTACCGGGCAGGAAGTCTACCGGCTGCATGCCGGTGAGAACCGCACGCCCGTCAAGCTTCAGACGATCCCGAAGCACGTCTACGAGGGCTTTATCGCCATTGAGGACCCCGGGTTCGAGCAGCACCATGGCCTGGACTTCAGGGGCATCGCCCGCGCTGGTCTTCGCACGGGACTGCACGTCCTGGGGCTGCCCGGCGGGCGCCTGGAGGGTGGCAGCACGATCACGCAGCAGTTGGCACGTGACGGCTGGCTGACGCAGGACCCAACCATCAAGCGCAAGCTGCAGGAGATCTGGATTGCGCTCCAGCTTGAGCGCACCTACACCAAGGATGAGATCCTGGAGATGTACCTGAACCAGATCTACTTCGGCCATGGCGCCTATGGCATTGAGGCGGCGTCCCGGACGTTCTTTGCGAAGGATGTCGGCGACCTGACCGTCGCAGAGGGCGCCCAACTCGCCGGCATGATCAACGGCCCCAGCATCTTCGATCCCTACGTTGACATGAAGGCGTCACTGAGCCGGCGCGACCTGGTACTGGATGCGATGCTGAAAGCGAACTACATCGACCAGATGACGTACAACCAGGCGAAGGCCGAGCAGCCGAAGCTGGGCAACAAGGCGCTGGACAACAGCAACAAGGCCGGGAGCTTCACCGACTATATAATCAACGTCCTTCAGGATGCCCAGCCGGGTCTGGCGGCCAAGTACGGGATCACCCTGCACGACGTCGGCAGTGTGGCGAAGGCCGGCCTCAAGGTGTACACCACGGTCGACCCGAAGCTGCAGTCCCTCGCTGAGCAGTCGGTGGCCGATCAGATGGCCCAGGCCGACAAGCAGTACGGCACGGGTGGCAAGAAGGATCTGCCGCAGGCGGCGATGGTCGTCATGAATCCGAAGACCGGTGAGGTTCTGGCAATGGTCGGCGGCCGGGACCATCAGGCGATGCTACAGTTCAACCGTGCCACTGACGCCCTGCGTCAGCCTGGTTCGGCTACCAAGCCGATCCTGGCCTACCTGCCGGCCCTGGAAGCCGGTCTCTCCCCGGGCACGATCCTCGACGATGCGGCGGTCATGCTGACTGCGGACGGCAAGGATCTCTGGCCGAAGGACTACGAGGATCGGTACACTGGCCTTCAGCCGATGCGCAAAGGTGTTGAGCAGTCGATCAACCCGATCGCGGTCCGGGCGATGCAGGCTGGCGGTGGACCCGCCAAGGGGCTCGAGTTCGCGAAGAAGTTCGGCCTCAGTACCATCGGTCCCGAGGACAACAACCTGGCCCTGGCCCTCGGCGGCATCAGCCATGGCGTTACCGTCCTGGATGTCACATCTGCCTATAGTGCGGTCGCCAACCTGGGTGTGAAGGTCGACCCGGTGGTGATCACCCGGATCGAAGACCGTAACGGCAACACGATCTATGAGGCCCAGCCGCGCATGCAGCAGGTGGTCAAGCCTTCCAGCGCTTATATGATGATCGACATGATGAAGGATGTCGTCAGGAAGGGCACGGCCTACGGGTCCAGCGGCGGCTTC
>JAQBPS010000720.1 GCA_028287415.1 Bacillota bacterium
GAAGCCGCCGCATATCCTGTCGCCGGAGGAGCGCAAGAAGGTGGTGGACATCAAGGAGATGTTCATCGACATTGGCGCCTCCAGCAAGGAGGAGGCGCTTGCCTTCGGTGTCCGGCCGGGCGACCCGATCGTGCCGTGGTGCGACTTTACGGTGATGCCGAACCCGAAGATCCTGATGAACAAGGCCTGGGACAACCGTGCGGGTTGCGCTGCCGCCATCCTCACCCTGCAGATGCTCCAGGGCAAGGACCACCCGAACAGTGTGTACGCGGTCGGTAATGTCCAGGAAGAGGTCGGCCTGCGGGGCGCCATCACCATGTCAAATACGATCGAGCCGGATATCGGTATCGCCATGGATGTGGGTATCGCGGCAGACATGCCGGGCGTCAAGGAAACCGATTCGCCGGGCGGAAAAATGGGCGGCGGGCCGCAGATTCTGCTGTACGACGCCTCCATGGTGCCGCACCAGGCGTTACGGCGCCTGGTGATGGATACGGCGGACGAACTGGCGATTCCATACCAGTGGAGCGCGATCGCCGGCGGCGGGACGGATGCGGGGCGCATGCACCTCTGGGGTCGGGGGGTGCCGTCGATCGTGATCGGCTTTGCCACCCGGTACATCCACAGCCACGCGGCGCTCATCAACCGCGATGACATCGAGAATGCCGCGCGGCTCGTGGCGGCTGTCATTCAGAAACTGGACTCCGACACTGTCCAGCGGATCAAGGCGAATACGCTGTATGAGATGAGGTAACGCAAGGAGAGGGGGCGAGCGCCGCCCTCCTGTCCCCCGCCTCAAAGTCATCCTGGTCAGCCCCGTGACGTCATGGCCGTCACGGGGCTCCTGTTTTTGCTTCTCAAGGGTCTTCATGGGTAATGACCCCCAATAAACGATGTGGCGCACCCGTATTCTTCTAGCACAGCGAGAGCGAACTCCCGGCCGGGGCCGCTGTCCTACTGCCAGTTGGCATTGAAGCACATTAAGGAAGGTGCCTACCTGATGAAGAAGCTGATCGCGGGCGTTGCCCTGATCTCCACCATTCTGGGCAGCGGAGCTGCAGCCCTGGCCGAGAACACCGCCACCACGACCACCGCCCAGGCCGATGCCTCGGTTCAGGCGAGCAGCAACCTGCCCAACGTCACCCTGACGCCGGACAAGTTGCTGTACGTGCTCAAGATGTGGGCCGAGAAGATCCAGCTGGTGGTCACCACCGATAGCGCCAGCAAGGCTGCCCTCCTGGAGACGCAGGCCCAGACCCGCCTCGCCGAGGCCCGGGCGATGGCCCAGGCCGGCAAGCCCGATCTCGCCCAGGCGGCCCTGCTTGATGCGAAGGTCAAGCTGGCGGCCGCGCAGAAGGCGATTGAAGCCGCTGCCAAAACCAACAAGGACATGTCCACGCTGACGACCAAGCTCGCGGCCGATCAGATCAGCTTTGCCGGCGCCATCAACGCCATGCTGGCCAAGGCTCCCGACTCCGTGCGGGCCGAGTTCCAGCCGGTCGCCGCCGAGCTGATGCTCCAGATTGCGGCCAACCAGGACGCCGCCAAGCAGGATAAGGCTGCCGCCAAACAGGCTGCGAAGGTTGCCCCTGCGGCTCCGGCCGCTTCCGCTGCCCCGGCTCCGGCCACCCCGGCTCCGGCCACCGCGGCGCCGGTCGCAGTGACCAAGGAGAACGTGAAGGCCGCCGTCAAGGCGCAGGCTGAAGCGGCCAAGGCTACGGAGAAGGCCACTAAGGCCGCTGCGAAGTCTGAGGCGAAGGCTGCCGATGACGGCGAGCAGGATGATGATGCGGTCAAGGTCGAGGCCAGCAGCCAGAGCGGCATCAGCTTCCCGCTCGTGAACGTCAAGCTCCACGGCGAGCACGGGCAGCAGGGCCAGCACGGCGCGAAGGGCGAGCACTAAGCGAACTCGATACAAAAAGAGCGGGGCAATTACTGCCCCGCTCTTTTTTGCGCCGGCTCCGCCGTCACCCACGAGAGGACCGCACGGATCACTCCGTATCCGCCCAGCGCCCACAGCCCGTAGCAGGGCAGGGCTACCACAATCGCGAAGATGTAGACATACCATGGAGCTTGCACACCTGAAACCTCCCTGGCAGAATTGTTTCAATCTAATCGCTATAATTCTCGCATTAGATTCAGACTCCTGCCATGGGCGCCTGGTGTTATACTGATTCAGGCAAAAGGCTCGCATCCTAGAGGTGGAAGGGGTTGCAGGCGCATGGCCAAAGGACTCGTGGGGCAGCTGCTGACTACCGAGCAGATCCAGGCGAAGGTGCGTGAACTCGGCGATCAGATTTCCCGGGACTACGCCGGTGAGGAGTTGCTCGTGGTCGGCATCCTTAAGGGAGCGTTCGTGTTCTGCGCCGACCTGCTGCGGACGGTCACCGTGCCGTGCAAGGTCGACTTTATGGCCGTATCCAGCTACGGGCAGAGCACGGAGTCCTCCGGGGTGATCAAGATCATCAAGGATTTGGACTCCAGCGTTGAGGGCCGTCATGTGCTGCTCGTGGAGGACATTGTCGACTCCGGCCTGACGCTGCGCTACCTGCGGGAGCACCTGCAACACCAGAATGCCAAGAGTGTCAAGGTCTGTGTGCTCCTGGACAAACCGTCCCGGCGCAAGACCGAGGTCGCCGTGGACTACCGCGGCTTCGGCATCCCTGACGAGTTTATCGTCGGCTACGGCATCGACTACGCCGAAAACTACCGCCACCTGCCGTACATCGGCATGATCGGCGAGGTCGACTGAACTCACCGATTACAAAGGGCGGTTCCGCCACAGTTGGCGGGGCCGCCAACGCCATACGGGAGGTTTGCCATTTGTTTCCTAACGAAATGCGCACGCTGGCCGACTTCCAGGAGTTCCATCGTTGGTTCGATGCACAGAAAGGGTTCGATGAAGATCTCTCCCATCTTATGATTCTGTTGACTGGCGAAGTCGGGGAAGTCGCACAGGTGCTCAAGCGGATTCTGTGGCGGGCCTCGCTGCTAGAGGCGCCAGCAACTGAAGCGATGGGCACTGCCGTTGCGGAATACAAGGGTTCGCTCGGAGATGAGTTGGCCGACTGCATGGCCTACATTTTCAAGCTGGCGAACAACAGCGGGATTGATATCCACCAGGCGTATGTCGGCAAGATGGAGCGTAATCTCGGGCGCACCTGGACAACCCCTGATGCACCGACAGGTTCAAACACGGCTGGATGACTCGACTTACCGTGACTTCTGAATCCGCGCCAGGATCCGGTGGATCTCATCTTCATCGTATCGGCGCTGCGAACTGATAAGGCTGCCAATGCGGTACACGCGAATTCGTTGGCCGTAGATCTCGGTCCATTTTCCGTCACACGTCTCATAGCGACGGAGTGTCTGCACGCTGAGGGCCAGCAACCGGGCTGCAGCAGCGATACCGATCAGCTTCAATCGAAACAACTCCCTGGCTAACGTTAGTGGTAATTGTTCCCTAACGGTTCCAGATCTAATCAAGGCTACATACAGATTACGGCAACCTGCCGTTCGGTCACCAGCGCGGGGCGACCAGTCGTCGAAATCAACGGTTGCATGGTGTCATCGACGGTGACCTCACTGAATAGAAGAGGGGGTGAACGAGCACATGATCGGACAGGTCAGCGTTGCGGTGATTCGGCTACCGCAACACCTAGAGTGATGGACACAACAGAGAACCCCCCGAAAGTCGGGGGGTTCTCTGTTCTTCGATCTATGCAAGGTTAGCTTGTTTCAGCGGATGTTGGCGCTGCGGTCCCAGACATAGCGCACCCGGTCCCCGGACACCGCCCTCGTGGCCTCCCCGGGCAGGTCCTTCACGTTCCGGAACGGGCTGTGCCGCTGCGCAAGGTTCCAGGGGACCAGCGGAACGCCGGGCGCATGCGTCCGGACAAAACCGGCGACCAGCCGGCTGCCCTGGATGCGGTCGTCGAGGATCACGCCCTGGAGGTTGGACACGCTGCCCCGCAGAAGCCGCAGCGCCTCGGTGGCCGACCGTGCATTCTGGAGAAACCGCCCCTGATGCTGCAGGAGGAACGAGAGGTTCATCTGCTCCACCACCACCAGGATCATCCGCAGTCACCCTCGCTGTTCGTTTACCGTTTGCCTTAGAATTCCAGGAAAATATCGGCGATTCCTTGGGACAAGAGACTCATTTCCTTGTAGGACCAAGAAGCTAAATACTCAAACCTTATACCCATGCGGACCTTACGTGCACCCGATGCTCCGCGGCTGGGACCCCGAGGGTGCGGCGGATCAGCCCAAGCGCTTCAGCCGGCACCTCCGTCGGTTCCGGCAGCAGCAGCACGTCGGTACGCCCGCCGAGCGCCTCCCGGGCGATCTCCCGGCAGTCCGGGGTGACCAGCACGGCCCGGGCGCCGGCCAGCATGGGTGCCAGCGCCGACGGCGTCTGCCCCGCCGCCACCTCGAGGCGCAGGGCGCCCAGCCCACACTGCTCCAGGCTCCGGCGGACCCGGGCCGCGTGCAGCCAGTCCCGCGAGGCGATCGCCACCAGGGAGTCCGCCGGCAGTGTGCGCAGGGAGTTGAACGCCTCCTGTGCT
>JAQBPS010000781.1 GCA_028287415.1 Bacillota bacterium
TGACGTCGAGCGGTGGGTCAACATACGCCCGCACCCAAAGCGGATCCCAGAGTGCGGCCGGACTGTAGTGCTTGCCTACCAGATAGCCGGCCTGACCGATCAGCGGGATTAAGAGGATAAGGGCAAAGCCCACGACCCAGGGGATCCAGCGCCGGCTCCGCCCCGGCCTCGGTGGCTGTGACGGACTCTGTGGTGCCTCCAGCGGCTCCGCCATACACCTACCACCTCAGTACATCTCTCTGGACTCGCAAAGTCTCAGATATTCGCTGAGGAATACAAAGCAACCTTTAAGCATATTTCGCCAAGACTTCGCCACATGGCCGACGTGGCGGTCGCACCGCGGTCGGTGCGACCCGCGGCGGGCCGGTGGTAGCACGATGGCGCGGCCCGGCGGCCGGGGACGGCCGATCGCAAGCGTCTACTAATCGAAAGGGCTGGCAAAACCTGTGGCGCCGGCCCTGAGCGCAAGGATCGTCAGCTTTTTTCACCTCCGATGGCGAGAGGCTGGATAAAATATGCCGTTTCTCGTGTTATGTAAACTCAATCGGATTGGGTACAGCCAACGATCACCGTCAGCGGCCCCGGTTCTGAAATCGGAAACGGAGAGTTTGGTGCAGGCCGCGCCCCGCCTGCATTTCGCACCCTGACGGTGGTGACCACTACTGCTCGAGGTTTGAATGGAGACGCAACGGCATGATGAAGCGTCACGTTTTTCCACCTTCTTCGGCGAAGGGGTGAAAAAACGTGACGTTTCACGGTTCTGCGTTCGTTATTGTCAACTAAGTCGTCCACGAAACCAGCAGGCCGCGCCGGCCCCCGTCCCGGGCGGCCGGAAAACTGACGGTGTGACCCGGCTACATCTGAAGCAGGTCGTGAGGCCAAGAAAAAGGCCCCCCGTCAGGCGGAGGGCCCATCGCACGACAACAAAGGTTTAGCGCAGTGCGGTCGGCACGATGGCATCAACCAGGGCGATCACCAGCGCTGCCAGAAGAGCGCCCCACCAGGTTACCTGAATCCAATGGGGGAAAAGCGCACTCGTCAGGAAGATGACCACCGCGGCTGATATGAAGCCGGTAAGCCCCCGGCTTTGCGGTGAGGCACCCCGACCGAGCGTGGCCTGAATCAGCCAGCCGAGCCCGGCAATCACAACCGAGGCGAAGAGGGCGCCCCAGAAGCCATTTACCGCCACTCCGGGTGTAATCCAACTAACAAACATCAACACGAGTGCAGATACCACGAAACGGACAATCGCTCCGATCATCTGTCCCTCACCTCCTGAAGTGTGTAGACAAATGGCACCGTCGCATCGAGAGCCGGGAAAACGGCTCTCACCCTGCTGGTAGTGTTGTCGCGCGATAAAACAATTATGCAAGGCGCTTTTACCCTTGCGTGTCAGCACACAGACATGCTAGAATAGCTTCGTTGGAGGTGAGGAAGTTGGCTAACATTAAGTCTGCGAAGAAGCGTGTCCTTATCGCTGTCAAGCGCACTGAGCGCAATAAGATGGTCAAGTCCAGCCTCCGGACTGCAGTTCGTAAGTTTACCGAAACTGCTGGTACCGAGGCCGGTGTGACCAGCCTGAGCGCTGCGTTCAAGGCACTGGACATCGCTGCCACCAAGGGTGTCATTCACAAGAACACCGCCGCCCGCAAGAAGGCGCGCCTCGCAAAGAAGCTCGTTGCTGCGGCTAACGCCTAACAGCGTACATTTTCTTGCCCACAAGAAGCCCGACTGCTATCGCCGGTTGGGCTTTTTTGTTCTGTGCGACAACCTTCGTGCCCTCCGTGCCGGCTAGCGCCGGACAGTAGGACAGCCGCATTCCGGAACCGACAGGCGCTGGAGGGGGAAACCCCGTCCCGGCGCCTGTCTGCATTATAGCAACGCCACAACAAGGGTCTCAAGGGTCAGTTTGGGGTCAAATCCGGACTTAATCGCCAAATCTGCCTCTAGTAGCTGGCTCATCGCCCGAGAAGCCTCTTCGCGGCCATACGAACGTATATGACCCACCATTTTCTCGTATGCGAAAGGATGCATTCTGGCCAGACCCGCGCCCTCGCGCATGGGAACACCGCGTGCAACCAGCGCCTTGACCAGCAGGATCTGCCGGAAGCGGTTGGTCAGGGCGGCCAGCACCTGGAGGGGATGGTCAACCTGCCGCAGCACCCGGGCGAGCAGGTCCAGCGCCTTTCTGCGGTCCTTGAGCATGACCGCTTCCGTCAGCCGGAAGATCTCGGTTTCGGCCATGCCACCGACGGCGGCATCGACATCGGCCGGGGCGATCGCCTTGGCATCACCTACGTAGAGGGCTAGCTTGCCCAGCTCCGAATCGATCAGGCGCAGGTTGGTGCCCAGCTTCTCCACGAGCGTGCGGGAGGCCATGTCGTTCAGCTTTTTGCCATAGAAGACGGCGCGGTGCTGCGCCCACATCTCCGCGTCATGCTCCTTCAGCGGCTTGCACTCAACCGCGCCGCCGAGGGCGATCGCGGCCTTCGTCACCTTCTTGCGACTGTCAACGCTCTCCCCGCACAGGAACACGAGGCAGGTGGAGGCAACGGGCGCCTTGAGGTATGCCAGTATCTGCTCCTCGCCGCCGGACGTCTTCTCCCCCTCCTCGTCGCCGTCGTCCTGCTTCTTGCGGGAGGCGGCGAAGATCGCTGCATCCCGCACGACCACCAGGCGCCGCTCGGAAAAGAACGGCTGGGTCTGAGCCACGCTCAGCGCCTGCTGAATCTGGTCGGAGCTGGGGTTAAAGACATGGTAGTTAAAGTCAGCGGTCTCCGGCGCTACTGCGACTGCCCGGATTTCCCGGAAGAGTTCGTCCTCGAGAAAGGGCTCCCCGCCGTAAATCAGGTAGACAGGCCGGAGCTTGCCGGTGCGCGCCTCGGCCACCGCTTCATGATGGTTCACGTGAGCCCCTCCTTCCAGCCTACATAGGTTCTGCTCGGTTCCTGCGACTCCTGCAGGACTGGCGGCACGCCGGACCGAATTTCTCCTTTCGAACGTTGAAGCCTACCGGAGGGGGTCTGCTCCTTGCGCCGCGGGCCTGCCGTTTTCGTAATGATCTCGCTCCTCGTCGGCTCCGCCTACGGCGCCCAACGGGCGTTCTCCACAGGCTGGGAGCGTGTCACCAGATTTTCGCCTGCCGCATGGCAGGCCGCGAAGCCCGCCGCCGGGCCGGCGCCCCTGGCCAACCGGCTCGTCCTGATCGTGGTGGACGGGCTGCGCCCTGACGAAACGTCGTTGCTGCCCTCCCTCGACCGGCTGCGCCGGCTGGGTTCGGCATATAACCTGTCGGCGCCCGGCCCCAGCTACCAGCTGCCCGTATCGGCCACGCTGCTCACGGGCGCCCAGCCGCAGACCCACGGGGTAGTGCTGCCGACCGTCACACAGCCGCTTCAGGCTGACAGCCTGTTCTCCGCCGCCGCACGGGTCCGGATTCCTGCGGGCGGCGTCGGGCAGCCCGGCCTGGGCCAACTGCTGGGCCCCACCGCCGGCACGTGGCATAACGCAGGGGATGCGGCCGCGCTGCTGGCGCAGGCCCGCACGCTGCTCGCACCCACGGGGCCGCGGCTCGTGCTGGTTCAGACGAATCAGTTGGTGACCGGACGGCAAGAGGCCAGATCCGCAGACCCGGCGAGCCCCTCCTACAAGGAGGTGCTCGGCCAGGTTGACGCACAGCTGATGCAAATGATCGAACTGGTGGACCTGAAGACCGCATCCGTGGTGGTTGTCGGTTCCACCCCCACGGATGCGGCGGGGGTGCATCGTGCC
>JAQBPS010000810.1 GCA_028287415.1 Bacillota bacterium
CTGCTGGTCATGCGGGTGGCCCTGGCTGCGGCCAACCGCGGCAATACCAATGCGCTCAGCGACGCCTATGTGGCGTATCTTACTGCTGCCGCCTCGTTTGAGGGCGCCCTGTGGAACGTCGCAATCAATTTGGGCAGCCTGAAAGATGAAGGCTACCGGCAGCGTGTCGTCGAAACGGTCACCGGTCTGCGTGCAGAGCGGGACGAGGTGGCCGCAGCCATGCAAGCCCTCACGCCGGACCCGGTGGCCCGCTTTCTGGCCCGGACATAGGAGGACGATTCGTTGCCAACCGATATTGAAATTGCACAGTCAGCAAAGATGGCCCCCATTACATCGGTGGCCGAAGCGATTGGACTCGGTCCGGATGATCTGGAGCTTTACGGCAAATACAAGGCGAAAGTAGCGGCTCACGTCTGGGACCGGGTGAAGGGGGACCCTGACGGCAAGCTGGTGCTAGTCACTGCAATTAGCCCCACGCCCGCCGGCGAGGGCAAGACCACCGTGACCGTGGGCCTCGGCCAGGCCATGAAGCAGATCGGCCGCAAGGCGATGATCGCCATTCGCGAGCCCTCGCTCGGGCCGGCCTTCGGCGTGAAGGGCGGGGCTGCGGGCGGCGGCTACGCACAGGTGGTCCCCATGGAGGATATCAACCTTCATTTCACCGGCGACTTCCATGCGATCACCTCCGCCAACAACCTGCTCGCCGCCATGGTGGACAATCACATTCAGCACGGCAACAAGCTGAATATTGACCCCCGCCAGATCACCTTCAAGCGGGTCATGGACATGAATGACCGGGCCCTGCGCGACCTCGTGATCGGACTGGGCGGCAAGCAGAACGGCGTGCCCCGGCAGGACGAGTTCATGATTACCCCCGCCTCTGAGGTCATGGCGACACTCTGCCTGTCGCAAGATCTGATGGACCTGAAGCGGCGCTGCGGGGAGATCATTGTCGGCTACACGTACGATGGCACCCCGGTCCGGGCGCATCAGCTGAATGCCCAGGGTGCCATGGCTGTGCTTATGAAGGAAGCGATCAAGCCCAACCTCGTGCAGACGCTGGAGCACACGCCGGCGCTGGTGCATGGCGGGCCGTTCGCCAACATCGCCCCCGGGTGCAACAGCGTCGCAGCGACTCGCCTGGCGCTCAAACTGGCGGACTATGTGGTCACGGAGGCAGGGTTCGGCGCCGACCTGGGCGCCGAGAAGTTTATCGACATCAAATGCCGACTCGCAGAACTGCGGCCGTCCGCGGTGGTACTGGTGGCGACGATCCGCTCGCTGAAAATGCACGGTGGTGTCGCCAGGGACGCACTTACCGACGAGAACCTGGAGGCGCTCCGGGCCGGCGCTGCGAACCTGCAGCGGCACTTGCGCAATGTCACGCAGGTGTATGGACTGCCCTGCGTAGTGGCAGTCAACCGCTTCCCTGCAGACACGGAGGCGGAGATTGCGCTGGTGCAGCAACTGGCCGAGGAGGCTGGCGCCAGGGCGATTCTGACCGAGGTGTTCGCGCAGGGCGGCGAGGGTGGCGTTGACCTGGCCCGCCATGTGGTGGAGCTATGCGAGCAGCCGAACAACTTCCGATTCGTGTATGAGGACAGTGATCCGCTCAAGGTCAAGATCGAGAAGGTGGCCAGGAACGTGTACGGCGCTGACGGCGTCGACTTTTCCAAGGAGGCCGAGCGGATGCTGCGCAAGCTCCAGAAGGAGGGCTTTGCCGCCGCCCCGGTCTGTATCGCCAAGACACAGTATTCCTTCTCGGATGATCCCAAGCTGCTGGGCGCTCCCACCGGCTGGCGCCTCACGGTGCGGGAGGTGCGGCCCTCGGCGGGCGCCGGCTTCGTGGTTGTGCTCACGGGCGACGTCATGACCATGCCGGGCCTGCCGGCAGCGCCGGCAGCGGAGCGGATCGACATTGATGAGCAGGGCCGGATCGTCGGGCTGTTTTAGCGACAAACAAGAATGGCAGGTGCGCTCAGGCACCTGCCATTCTGTCGTTAGTCACCATCGTCACGGAAGCAGATTCTGAATCCGAACACTTTCCAACAGCCTGGCCGGCCGGCGGCGCTTGGCGACACAAAGACAGCAAAGATCAGCGAAAAAATGAGCAGCCAAAGCATGAGTTTACGCTTCGTTCTGCGTCTGATTACCATCGGACATCCTCCTAGTTACTGGTATTTTTGGTTTCTCCTGTATATACGACACAGCACAGAAAAAGTTCGCACAGAGTTCACGTTTATTCCCCAGGAAATAGGTGGTATAATATGTAATATAAAGGGTTGCATCAGGCGGGGGGAATGGGGTGCTTACTCGTCTATCCTTGAAAACCAAGATCACCGCGCTGGTGGTAGCCATTGTAGGGCTCGCGTCCGGTTTTCTGGGGCAGTTCGTAGTCTCCACCCTGAGCAATCTGCTCAACGACGCCGCAGGGCGGGGCACGGCAACAGCCGCAGCGGCGATCGCCGTCTCGATCGACCCCAGCGTCCTGTCATCTGACCAGGCAGTCCCCTCGCTGGGCAAGATCCAAGCGCAGTTTCAGGAGATGGTGGACCAGGGCAGCCTGGCCGGCGTCAGCATTATGCGCGTTGACCATCAGGCGAATCGGGTAGTCTATATAGCCAGCGCCGGGAAGGACTACGTCTCGGAGAACTACGCTCCCGGCACGTCGTTCGGCCTCGACGACCCGCGCTCAACCCTCCTGCACTGGAAGCAGAAGGCCGGGCGGGCGGTCTGGGATTTCGACAAGGCGCCGGACCGGGTCTTCATCGCCGGCTGGGCGCCCATCATGCAGGGCAGTGAGCAGGTCGGCCTTGCCCTGCTCTTTGCTGATGTCACACCGATCAACAACGCCCTCAACACCTTGGCTATCGCAGTGATCGCTACTTGTGTGATCCTGGTTCTGCTCTCCGGCTTCATTGCATATAAGCTGGCAACCGGGTTTGAAAAGACCGCCGTCACTGACGGTCTTATGGGCATATACAATCACAAGTACTTCAAACAGCGGCTCGAGGAAGAGACAGCCAAGTCCCGGCGGTACAAGCAGCAAACAGCGCTGGTCCTGCTCGACATCGACTTCTTCAAGCGAGTGAACGACACATACGGCCACGCCACGGGCGACATCGTCCTCAAGAACCTGGCCAAGTGGGTGACCGAGGGCATGCGCAACACCGACGTGGTCGCCCGGTACGGCGGCGAGGAAATCGCGATTATTCTCCCGCATACCAGCCTGGCCGGCGCCCAGGAGTTTGCCGAGCGCCTCCGGATCAAGATCTCCCACCAGGTCGTCCGTGACCCCGAGGAGAAGGCCGAGTTCCGGGTGACCGTCTCTGTGGGCGTGGCGCAGTGGGAGCCAGGGATGACGTCGATGGATATGATCAAGCGGGCCGACACCGCACTCTACCACTCCAAACACATGGGGCGCAATCGCGTCACGATCTACCAGGACGAGATTCTCCCGCCCCCGGAGAGCCAGACCGCCGCCAAGGACTGATCCAACCGGGCGGAGGGCAGAGATTCCCTCCGCCTTTGCGCGAACCTTATCGGCCTGTATCAGCGTCTTCAATCCGGATGCTTTGAGCAGGAATATCCCGATTGGCAGGGAATTCCTGCGTTAGCGAAAAATCGCCGAGGGATGTGGTACCATGCGCCCCTGGGCTGCGGCCAGGCGCTTGCTGGCCCTTGCAGTGACCCTCGTTTTCACGCTGGGCGTCCTGGCGATGCCGGCACTGGCCGCTGGCTCCAAGGGCTTCAGTTCCGGCAGCCGCTCATTCTCGTCGCCGAAATCCTCGGCGCCGTCGCGGTCGTATTCAGCCCCCAAACCGTCGGCACCGTCACCAAAGCCGTCGACTCCTTCAGCCCAACCGGCCCCCTCCCGATCCTTCAGCTCGCCGCCGCCGTCGGGCACCACCACCCCGGGCCGGAGCTACTCCTCCCCGCCGCAGAACTACAGCAGCGGCGACCGCAGCTACTCCAGCCCGGACCGGTCGTTCTCGAACGGGCGGCCGAGCACACCCAGCCCCGGTACGACCCCGCCACCGGTGTATGACCCCGGCACCACCAGGTACCCTACCCGCCCGCCGGTGGTCATCTACGCACCGACCCCGTACCCCCCGGTATACTGGCACGACTACTACTACGGGCAGCCGTGGTACTGGCGCATGTGGCACCGTCCGGTCTACTACGGTACTGGCGGCGGCGGCTGGGGAATCAGCTGGCTGAGCGTGGTCGGTTTCGGCATCGGCATCTGGATTCTGCTTGGATTTGTATCTGCGACCATGGCCAAGAGGAGGCGCCGCTAATGCTTGAACTTCAGGGAAAAAAAGTCTGGGTCATGCGGGACCGGCAGGGACCCGAGAACGGTTTTGCCGGCACGGTTGAGCGGGTGTCCGGCAAGTGGCTCTACGTCAAGGTGGATGACCCGAGCGGCGGCACGATCGGCATCTGGCTAAATACCGACCTGCAGCGCGAAATTGCAGTCCTGGCGGACTAAGGGGGAGCCGTCGTGAACGTGCCATGGGAGAGCTTCGGATGGACGCTGATCTTCGCATTCAGCGGAATGGCGCTGATGTTCGTGGGCCTCGCAGTGTTCAACCTGATCCTGCCCTTCAACCTCTTCATCGAGGCCGAGGCTGGCAATGAGGCTGTGGGCTGGTTTATCTCGGGCTTCCTGATCTCGACCGGCATTGTGCTCGGCGACGCTTTCCGGCACAGTGTAGGGCTCCTTCAGGGGCTCGCCTACGCCACGCTAGGGATTCTGCTGAACTACCTCGGCTATTTCCTCTGGGAGTGGCTGACGCCCGCATGGAGCCTCAAAGAGGCGATGCATAAGGGCTCCACCGCCGCCGGCAAGATTCTTTTCGGCCTGTTTGTGGCGATTGGCCTCGTGATCGCTGGTTCCTTCAGCTAAAAAAGCAGGTAGCGGCGTAGGCCGGGGCGAATGTTTGCCCCGGTCTTTTCGCATGGTAGACTTGGACACACAGGACCAGAAGGGGTATGAGCTTGCACGAATCAGAACGGAAAAGCTGGCATATTCCGTGCGGGCCGGCAGCGCTTGAGCTGGGGCTGAGGACGCACATCATGGGCATTCTCAACGTCACCCCGGACTCGTTTTCGGATGGCGGCAGGTATATGGAAGAGCAGCAAGCGGTGACACACGCACTGGCGATGCTGGCGGACGGCGCCGATATCATCGACATTGGCGGTGAGTCCACCCGACCGGGCCACGTGCCGATCGATGCCGCTGAGGAACTGCGCCGCGTGATCCCTGCGATCCGGGCAATCCGGGCCGCAGTCCCGCAGGCGCGGATCTCCATTGACTCCTCGCGGGCCGCGGTGGCGGATGCCGCAATGGCCGCCGGGGCGAACATCCTCAATGACCAGTGGGGGCTTCAGCGCGACCCGGCGATGGCCGAGGTCGCCGCCAAATATCAGGCGCCCACCATTGTGATGCACAACCAGCAAGGGACGGCGTACTCGGACCTGATGCCGGAGATCATACGGTTCCTGCGCCAGTCCCTGCGGATTGCTGCTGCGGCGGGCCTCCCGCCCGAGCTGATCATCGTGGACCCCGGGGTCGGGTTCGGCAAAACGGTGGTGCAGAACCTGGACGTGATCCGGGACCTGGATGCGCTGCGGGTTCTCGGCCGGCCGATCCTGCTAGGGACAAGCCGAAAGGGCACCATTGGGAAGGTGCTGGGGGGCCTCCCCGTGGACGACCGGGTGGAGGGAACCGCAGCGACGGTCAGCATCGGCATCGATCGCGGTGCGGACATCGTACGCGTTCATGACGTGAAGCAGATGAAGCGCGTGGCTGTCATGACGGATGCAGTGGTCCGGCCTGCCAGGGGCGGGTTCCGGTCACAGTAGTCCGGCAGGCGGCCGGTGGAGGGAGACGGCTATGGACCGAATCATACTAACAGGCATGCGGTTTTACGGGTACCATGGTGTGATGCCGGAGGAGACGCGGCTGGGCCAGCCCTTCACGGTTGATGTCGAACTCTACGCCGACCTGCGCCCGGCGGGCCTGAGCGACCAGATCGGGAAGACCATCCATTACGGGTACGTCTACGAAACCGTGAAAGCCGTTGTGGAAGGCCCAGCCTACAAGCTGATCGAAGCGGTGGCGGAGCAGGTGGCACAGCAGGTGCTGGGTGACTACCCGGTGCTCGAGGTCGTCGTACGGGTGCACAAGCCCAAGGCGCCCATCGCCGGCACGTTTGACAACATTACCGTGGAAGTGCGCAGGCGGAGGGAAGCATGAGCGTCGCCTACCTTTCCCTTGGTTCAAACCTGGGCGACCGCCTCGGTACGCTCGCCAAGGCCGTGCGCAGCCTGGAGCAGGCGGGCACCCGGTTGCTGCGGGTCAGCTCTGTTTACGAGACAGCGCCCCAGGGCAAGACCGACCAGCCGAGCTTCCTGAATGTCGCAGTCCAGGTAGAGACCACGCTGGAGCCACTGGCCCTGCTGGCGCGGATCCAAGCGGTCGAGCAGGGCCTGGGCCGGGTCCGCACGGTCCGGTGGGGTCCCCGGACGGTTGACATTGACATGCTGCTCTACGGCGGCCAGGTCTTCGCCGAGCCGGCGCTGGAGTTGCCGCACCCGCGCATGCTGGAGCGCGCCTTTGTGCTGATTCCCCTGTTGGAAGTGGACCCCTTGGTTTCGCTCCCAGCCACCGGTGAACCGCTGCAACTCTATCTGGATCGGCTGCCCGACCAGGCGGTGGTCCCGGTTCTGGAGGCCGAGGCTTTCCTCCGGCGCATCCGAGCGGTACAATAGAACGGATGCCAATGGTTGGGAGGCTGCCCGATGTCAATCCGGTATTTAGCCAACTTCGACCTGGCCGACCTGCCGCAAGTAACCTGTGACGTTGTGGTGGCGGGGACCGGCATCGCCGGTATGTACGCCGCCCTGAAGCTCCGGCCGATCGGGCGGGTGATCGTGCTGACCAAGCGGAAGCTGGCCGAGTCGAACACCGAGTTCGCGCAGGGCGGCATTGCCGCTGCCATAGGCACCGCAGACTCCCCCAGGCTGCATTTCCTGGACACGTTGGAGGCGGGTGCCGGCCTCTGTGACGATGCGGCGGTGCAGGTGCTGGTGGAGGAAGGGCCCGACTGCGTGCGTGAGCTCATCGCGATCGGCACGCAGTTTGACAAGACCGAGCAGGGCGAGTATGCGCTGACCCGCGAGGGCGCCCACTCGCAGCACCGGATTCTGCACGCCCGTGGCGACGCCACCGGCGATGAGATTCGCCGCGCCCTCCAGCAGAAGGTAAGCGAAGAAGGCATCATGGTCTATGAGGACCAGTACATCGTTGATGTGCTGACCGACGCCGGGCGGTGCATCGGCGTGCTTGCGCTGGACGATCACGACCGCCTGACGGCCTACCTGGCCCGGGCGGTGCTGCTTTCGACGGGCGGCGCCGGGCAGTTGTACATCAACAGCACGAACCCGGAAGTGGCCACGGGCGACGGCATCGCCATTGCCCACCGGGCCGGTGCGGCGATACAGGACGTGGAGTTCATCCAGTTCCACCCCACAGCCCTGTACGGGGAGGGGAGCCCGAAATTCCTGATTTCGGAGGCCGTGCGCGGCGAGGGCGCCCTGTTGCTCAACAAGCACGGCGAGCGCTTCATGACCGAGTACCACCCCCAGGCGGAACTGGCGCCGCGCGACGTGGTTGCCCGGGCGATCGTCGACCAGATGCGCAAGACGAATCATCCCTGCGTCTATGAGGACGCGCGGGCGATTGCCGGCGTCGCCACGCGCTTCCCGAGCATCCACGCGGCTTGCCTCAAACGTGGCATCGACATTACGACGGATCTGATCCCCGTCGCCCCGGCCGCCCACTACATCATGGGCGGGATCCAGACGGACATTGACGGCCGGACGAACATACCCGGTCTGTATGCCTGCGGCGAGGTCGCTTGCACCGGTATTCACGGTGCGAACCGGCTGGCCTCCAACAGCCTGCTCGAGGGACTGGTGTTCGGGCGCCGTATTGCCAGCGCACTGGCCAGGGAACTGCCCCCGCCTCAGGCGCAAAACCGCCGCTTCGGCTGGCGGTCCGCCCCGGCGATCCCCGATCGGCCCCTGAACCTGCTGTGGGCGGAGATCCAGCAGCTCATGTGGGACAAGGTCGGCATCATGCGGACCGGCGCGGAGCTGACCGCAGCGATCGAGCGCCTGACGCAGATTGTCGCGTCGCTGAGCGGCGCTCTACAGACCCGTGAGGGTTATCAGGTAACGAACCTGGCCAACGTGGCGCTCCTGGTGGCACAGGCTGCCCTGGAGCGGACAGAGAGCCGTGGCGGGCATTACCGGCTGGATTACCCCCGGCGGGATGATGAACACTGGAATCGTCATGTAGCACAGAGGAGGGCGTAGCACTATGACAACGCTGAATCCGATTGCGATCGAGGATCTGGTGCGCCGGGCCCTTATGGAAGATATCGGCCCGGGCGACATCACCACCGAGGCCACCATTCCGGCTGACAAGCAGTGCACCGCCGTGATGCTGGCGAAGGAGGAGGGGGTCGTCTGCGGTCATCCGCTTGCCCAGGCGGCCTTCCGCACGCTGGATCCGACCCTCACCTATGAGATTCTCATACCGGAGGGCAGCGTAGTCACCCCGGGTACGCAGGTGGCGCGTATCAGCGGGAACGCCCGGTCGATTTTGACCGCTGAGCGCGTGGCGCTCAACTTCATGCAGCGCATGAGCGGCATTGCCACGACCACCCGCAAGCTAGCGGACAAGATCAAGTATTATCATGCACGCCTCGTCGAGACCCGCAAGACCACCCCCGGTCTGCGGCTCATTGAGAAGTATGCTGTGCGGGTGGGCGGTGCGCTGAACCACCGCTATGGCCTCCACGATGCGATCCTGATCAAGGATAATCATATCGCCGTGGCCGGCGGCGTGCGCAAGGCGGTCCATGCCGCCCGCAAGGTGGTCTCGCACACGACCCGCATTGAGGTGGAAGTGGAGTCGCTGGAGCAACTCCAGGAGGCGCTCGAGTCGGGTGCGGACATTATTCTTCTCGATAATATGGATCCCGAGATGATGAAGAAGGCGGTGGAGATCACCGCCGGCAAGGCGATCCTGGAGGCCTCCGGCGGCATCACCGCGGAGAACCTGGAGGATGTCGCCCGGACCGGTGTGGACATTATCAGCCTGGGCGTGCTCACCCACTCGGTGAAGGCCATGGACCTCAGCCTCGACGTTGAGCTGTAAGCCCGACCGGGCTGCGCCGTAGAATCGGAGCTGGACCCCGTGTGGGCCGGCTACCAGGGAGGGTACCACATGCTGCTGGCTGTCGACGTTGGCAATACTGTGATCAGCCTGGGCATTTACGACGACCGGGAGTTGCGTGCCGAGTGGCACGTCTCCACGGATCGCCGCAAAACCCATGACGAATATGGTCTGCTCTTTATGGATCTGCTGGAACATCAGGGCTTTCCGGCGCAAGCGGTGACAGCCATGGCGATCTCCTCTTCCGTACCCCCGGTGATCCCGACCCTGGAGTGGATGTGCCAGAAGTACTTCAAGCTCAAGCCGCTCGTGATTGGCCCCGGCGTGAAGACGGGCATGGTGATTCGCTATGACAACCCCCGCGAGGTGGGCGCTGACCGGATTGTCATCGCGGTGGCCGCGTACGAGAAATACGGCGGTCCGCTGGTCGTGGTCGATTTCGGCACCGCCACGATTTTTGATGCGATCTCCAAGGACGGGGAGTACCTGGGCGGCGTCATTGCGCCCGGGGTCTCCATATCGGTGGAGGCGCTCTTCCAGCACGCGGCCAAGCTGCCCCGCATCGAACTGGTTAAGCCGAAGACCGTGCTGGCGCGCAACACCGTCCACAGCATGCAGTCCGGCGTGATCTACGGCTTCGCGGGCCAGGTGGATGCGATTGTGGAGCGGCTCGTGGCGGAACTCGGTGGCAGCCCGGCCAAGGTGAAGGTGGTCGCGACGGGCGACATGGCCGATGTGCTGGCCTCCGAGGCGCCCAGCATCCAGGCGGTTGACCCGTACCTGGCGCTGGAGGGACTCCGCATCATCCACGAGCGCAACCAGACCGGCAGAGGGGAGCGGTAGGCCGTGCTCCTCGCATTTGACGTAGGCAACACGAACGTGACCTTGGGGCTCTTTTTGGATGAGGAACTGGTGGCCACGTGGCGAATGGCGTCGGTCAGGACCCGCATGGCCGATGAGTATGGGCTGGAGATCGTCCACCTGCTGCGGCGGGAGGGCTACTCCGCCGATGATATTACCGAAGCGGCCATGGCCAGTGTCGTGCCGCCGCTGAATGCGGCGCTGGCTGAGGCCTGCCGCAAGTATCTGGGCCTGCCTCTGGTCGAGCTGAACAGCGGCCTCCGGAGTCTGCCCGCCGTATACTACGACAACGTATCGGCGCTGGGCACCGACCGCCTGGTGAATGCACTGGCCGCCTGGGAGATATACGGGGCGCCCCGCGGGCGGCCGGCGATCGTCGTCGACTTTGGCACGGCCACCAAGCTGGAGTGTGTCAGTGCGGCAGGTGAGTACCTGGGCGGCTGCATTGCGCCCGGCGTCGGCATTTCCACGGAGGCGCTCGCCCGCAGCGCCG
>JAQBPS010000028.1 GCA_028287415.1 Bacillota bacterium
GGACCCGGGCATCAATCCCCGATTCCATCACCCGCTCGGTCAGCTGGAGCGGCGTGCAGCTGTCCCAGATCGGGGAGAAGAGCAGGCCCACCCGGCCCTCAAGCCCGTGCTCACGGATCAGGTCGAACGCCCACTGGAAGTCCTCCTCCGGGCCGACGACGAACTTGAGCTCATCCTGCGGCCGCAGGTCCTTCAGGGAGTCGAAGAGCATGGTGTGCGACTCGCCGGACGAGGGCACCTTCATGTCGAGGATCCAGCGCTGCTTGTCGTGCAGCGTGAACGGGCTGATCGGAATCGAGCCGGACGTCTCGATGGAAAGCTCGTAGCCTTCCGCCGCCAGCTTGTCGAAGAACTCCTGGAGCTCATCCTTCGGCTGAATCAGGGGCTCGCCGCCGGTCAGGCAGACCCGCTTCACCTTTTTGGCGCGCACTTGCTCCATCACCTCGTCGACGGTCAGCTTGACGCTGCCTTGGGTGGTGAGCGCATAGGGGGTGTCGCAATAGGTGCAGCGCAGGTTGCAGCCGCCGGTGCGCACAAAGATCGTGGGCAGTCCCGCAGAAGCAGTCTCCCCCTGAACGGAGAGGAAAATCTCATTAATTCGCACGCCCGTCCCTCCAATCGGCATAATTAAGCGTGACGAAGGCGTTCTCGGTCTCCCAGAGGCGGACGCGCACGGGCTCAAGCTCGGGGTGTGCGGGGCGCACGTGCTCCGCCCAGTACTCGAAGAACCAGACCACCAGGTTCTCGGCGGTGGTGTTGACCATCGGCAGGGACTCGTTCAGGTACTTATGGTCGAGGAGCGGCTCGTAGTGCTCCTTGAAGATCGCCTTGAGGTCGCCGAAGTCGACGACGATGCCGCGATGGTCACGGGTGCCGCGCACGGTCAGCTCCAGGCGGTAGGTGTGGCCGTGGAGGTTGTTGCACTTGCCCACGTAGTCCTCAAGCCGGTGAGCAGCGTCAAAGCTGAAGATCCGGGTAACTTCCAGAGCGACCGACATTGGTCACCCTCCTCTGCCAAAAAAATAAAGACACCAGGCCGTGGTTAAGCGGTCCGGTGTCAAAACGCGCGCAAGCATAAGCATGCGCAGTTTTGATCACGCGGGTAACTGCCACCGCGATAAGCCATAGATCATTATACCTTGAGCGCCGTACGTTGCCTAGCCCGAAACGATGACCAGGGTTTTCCCGTCGATCCGGATGAGAAGTTCAACCCGGAGGGAGACGCCGATGAAGCACCGCTTATGCAGTGTTTTGCGGGCTAGATTCCGCAATTGAGCGTAAATACCTTTTGTGCACATAGATATCGTCACGCCTGCACTTCCCGGAAAACTTGAAAGCCAGTGCCTTGCAGCGCTGGCTTCCTTCGTTCTCAGTTGATACCCGATACTACCGCTTCCGAATCGCCAGCACCAGCGCCACGAGCGAGATGACCAGGGCGCCGCCGCCCAGCCAGTTGCCCGCACCCGAGGCGGGGGCAGCAGCCGGAGCCGGAGCCGGAGCCGGGGTCGGGGTCGGCGCCGGGCTCGGAGCCGGAGCCGGGCTCGGAGCCGGAGCGGACGTGCCCGGCGCCGCCGTATCGCCACCAGCACCGGTGGCGGGGGTCAGCTTGACCATCGGTGCGGGCGTGTCAGCGGTGGAAGCGCCGACCCACTCGACCACCGAGTTGTCGCTATACGTCTGGTAGGCCTTCCAGGCCACGTCCGCCGGAGTGGCCGGGTTCTTCACGCTGAGCCCGAACTCCATGAACTCGCCCGGCTTGATCTGGCCGCCGGCGAAGACCAGGGCTACCACCTTGCCGGCGCCATCCTTCTCCGTCGTGAGCGTCCAGCCCGGCACCGGCAGCCAGCCGCTGAAGGTGCTGCCAGCCGGCAGCTCCACCCGGACCTTGGTCGTCGGAATATCCTTCTCGGTTGGGACCCGCAGCGTGTACCGCTCATAGCCGTTCACCGGCGACTGCTTCGGCCATACGGTCACATGGGCGCTGGCGACACTCCCCAGCGCCAGGACAAACAGGGCGGCCAGCAATGCAACGATCCGCTTCATATTGGCATCCTCCCGAACCTCAATTTTACGGAAGCTCAGGAACAGTAACGGTGTAACTCACCTGCTCGGGATCAGCCCCCGGCCGGGTGATGTTCACCAAGAAATCCCACGTGCCGGGCATGCCCAGCAAGACGTTGTCAAACTGGAAGTGACCGGGCCCCAGATACTTCCCCTCCGTGGTGTTGTGACCCATGTCGTGCTCATGCATCACCAGCTGGAGCTCGATCTTCGTCTCCGGCCCGACCGGCTTGCCGTCATGGGACTCAATCTCCATATCGACATTGTGGAAACCCGGCAATACAGGAGCCATCTTCAGGATGAACGCATAATTGTTGCTGTGGATCTGCACATCGAGGATCTTCGGCGGCAGCGCGACCCGGGCCGGCGGCAGGTTCGTCAGGAGCACTGCAACGCCCAGGACAACAGCCATCAGGGCCGTCTCCGCGCGGGATGCCCAGCGCAGCCAGCGGCCGACCTCCGCCCCCTTGCGCAGCCGCGGCCCGACCACCAGCAAGTTGAAGGCGCCCAGCAGCA
>JAQBPS010000038.1 GCA_028287415.1 Bacillota bacterium
TACCGGCACCAGGGAGTTGGTCGACCGGTGGGCCGAGGCGATCCGCACCGGCAAGGTGACGGTGCCCAACACGCTGGAGCAGCTCCGCACCTGGACCGTACCTACGCTATAGATGCTGAAGCTGAAGGGCATCACCAAACGCTTCGGGTCGCTGGTCGCCAACGACCAGATCGACCTGGAGGTGCGCACCGGGGAAATCCACGCCCTGCTGGGTGAGAACGGCGCCGGCAAATCAACGCTGATGAAGATCCTCTACGGACTCTACACCCCCGATGAGGGGACGATCGAGTGGAAGGGCAAGCCCGTGCAGATCGACGGGCCCGGCCATGCAATGGCACTCGGCATCGGCATGGTCCACCAGCATTTCATGCTCGTGCCGGTCTTCAGCGTGGCTGAGAACATTGTCCTGGGGCAGGAGCCGGGCGGGGTGACACTCAACATGCGGCAGGCTGTGGCGGACGTGACCGAGCTGTCGCAGCGCTATGGGCTTGCGGTCGATCCGCGGGCCCCCGCCGAGTCGATCTCCGTCGGCCAGCAACAGCGGGTGGAAATCCTGAAGGCGCTCTACCGGGGTGCTGAACTGCTGATCCTGGACGAGCCCACCGCGGTGCTCACACCGCAAGAGGTGATCGAGCTCGGCCACATCCTGAAGGGCCTGGTCGCCAGGGGCAAGACGATCATCATCATCACGCACAAGCTGAAGGAAGTGCGTGAGCTGGCCGACCGGGTCTCCGTGATCCGCCGCGGCAAGCTGATCACCACCGTAAATGCGAAGGGCCAGAGTGAGGCGGAACTGGCCGCTCTGATGGTCGGGCGTGCGGTGGAATTGAAAGTGCCGAAGGCCAAGGCAGAGCCAGGCAGGCCTGTGCTGGACGTACTGGGGCTCTCCGCCAGCAATGTGCGTGGCCTGCCGGCGCTGCACGATGTCACCCTCATGGTGCGCGCCGGTGAGATCGTCGGCATTGCCGGCGTTGACGGCAATGGGCAGACTGAGCTGATCGAAGTGCTGACCGGGCTGAAGCAGCCACAGCATGGGCAGATCCGGCTCAATGGTCAGAGCCTCGCCGGCCTCCCGCCCGGCCGCATCCGGGCTGCCGGCGTCGGGCACGTGCCCGAGGACCGGCAAAAACGCGGCCTCGTGATGGACTTCACGGTCGCGGAGAATGCCGTGCTCGGCGCACAGCGGGCGTACAGCAAGTGGGGCCTGCTCGACTACGGGCGCATGCGGGAGCACGCGCTGAAGATCATCCGGACATTTGACGTCCGGCCGCCGGAGCCGGCCTACCCCGCCCGCGCCCTGTCCGGCGGCAACCAGCAGAAGGTGATCGTCGGCCGGGAGATCCTGCGGGACCCGGTCCTGCTAGTGGCGATACAGCCGACCCGCGGCCTGGACGTCGGCGCGATCGAGTTTATCCACCGGCGGCTGATCGCGGAGCGGGATGCCGGCAAGGCGGTACTGCTGGTCTCACTGGAGTTGGATGAGGTGATGGCGCTGTCGGACCGGATCCTGGTGATGTACAAGGGCGAGCTGATCGCGGAGGTGCCGGGAGATCAGGCGACCGAAAAGGACCTCGGCCTGCTGATGGCGGGAGGTGGCGCCCGTGGCTAAGCAAGCGCGCAGCCCTGTGACAGAGGCCCTGGCGGCTGTCGCCGTGCCGATCGCAGCGACGCTGCTGGGACTGCTGGTCGGCACCATCTTCATCCTGGCGTCCGGGTCAAACCCGGTCGAGGCCTACGCGGCGTTGTGGCAGTCGGTCGCGGGTGACCCCAGCCAGTTCGGCGAAACGCTCGTCAACGCCATTCCGCTGATCCTGACGGGCCTGGCCGTCGCACTCGCGTTTCGCTGCGGCCTCTTTAACATTGGCGTGGAAGGGCAGTACCTCGTGGCGCTGGTCGCGAGCGCCTGGGTCGGTTACCGCTTTGCACTCCCGCACGTGCTCCACACCACGCTTGCCCTGCTGGCGGGCGCTGTGGCCGGGGCTGCCTGGGCCGCGATCGCCGGACTGCTCAAGGCATACCGGGACGTGAACGAGGTGATCACCACGATCATGCTCAACTACATCGCACTCTATTTCGCACACTGGCTGGTGATGGCGCCGCTGCGGGACCCGCAGGCCCTGGCACCGGCCACGCCCCCCGTCCTGCCGACCGCCATGCTGGCCCAGGGGCTGATTGCAGAATCCCGCCTGCACTCCGGACTCTGGATTGCGCTGGCGGCGGCGCTGCTGCTCTGGCTCTTTCTCTGGCGGACGCCCCTCGGCTACGAGATCCGGGCGGTCGGGCTGTCGCCCGGTGCGGCGGAGTATGCGGGCATCAGCGTCAAGCGCAATGTCCTGCTGGTGATGGCGCTGTCGGGCGCGCTCGCGGGCCTGGCAGGCGGTGTGCAGACCCTCGGCATCACCGGCCGCTTTTATGAGCAGGCGGGCTTCATCGGCTACGGCTTTGAGGCGATCGCCGTCGCCCTGGTCGGCCGGAATCATCCGGTGGGCACGGTGCTGTCGGCCTTGCTGTTCGCCGCACTCGACCGGGGCGGCCCGGCGATGCAGGCCATGGCGGGCGTGCCCATGACGGTCATCGCAATCGTGCAGGGTACGGTCATCCTCTTCGTCGCCGTGGAGGGGCTCTGGAACATCCTCCGGAAGCGGAAGGCAAGGGCGGTGAAGCCGGCGTGACGACAGTGCTGCTGCTGCTGTTCTCAACCCTGAGCGCGGCAACGCCCCTGCTGCTCGGAGCCATCGGTGGCATCTTCTCCGAGCGGTCCGGCGTGATCAACATCGGGCTCGAGGGGATCATGCTGTCGGGTGCGTGGGGTGCCGCTTACTTCGCGCTCCTGACCGGCAGTCTCTGGGCCGGCGTGCTGGGAGCGATTCTGATGGGCGTGCTGATTGCGGCGCTACATGCGATCGCCGTGATCCCTTTGCGGGCGAACCAGGTGGTGGTCGGCGTCGCGATCAACCTGCTCGCCGCCGGGTTCACCGAGTTTATGGCAGTCAGGCTCTGGGGCTCAGGGCAATCGCCGGCGGTGCCCCTGCCGGTGCCCAACATCGGGCCGCTCAACCTGCTGGTCTATCTCGCATTCGTCCTGGTGGCCGTCAGCTACTTCGTGCTCTACCGGACGCCCTGGGGCCTGCGGCTCCGTGCGGTGGGCGAGCACCCGGAGGCTGCGGCGACGGTCGGCATCAACGTGCACAAGTTCCGGTAGTGGGGCGTGCTGCTCTCGGGCGTGTTGGCCGGACTGGGCGGCGCCACACTTTCGATCGGCTTCCTGTCGCGCTTCACGATCGGCATGACCGCAGGTCGCGGGTTCAT
>JAQBPS010000082.1 GCA_028287415.1 Bacillota bacterium
GACGGAGATCCCGCTGGCCCTTGCGATCGGCGCCAACGAGCGCAAGATCCCTGACATCGGCGAGCGGGTCAAGTTCCTCAAGGAGAACGGCATCTATGTGATTGGCCGCATCGTCGTCTACGCCGACCCGCTCCTCGGCCGGAAGCGGCCCGACATGGCGATCCAGGGTGGCAACTTCGTCGATACCCGGGGCATTCGCTGGCCGGACCCATACAACCAGCAGGTGTGGGCATACAAGGTGGCCATCGCCAAGGAGGCCGCAGCCCGGGGGTTCGACGAGATCCAGTTTGACTACATCCGCTTTCCGGAGCACCGGATTCAGGGCTACAACGCCGGGGTGCCGGTGCGTCAGCGGACCGATGCGATCGCCGGCTTCCTGAGCTATGCAAAGCAGGAACTGGCGCCCCTGGGCGTCTTCATCGCTGCGGATGTCTTTGGGCTGACCACATCGGTCGCAGATGGCGACGACATGGAGATCGGACAGGACTACGCTCAGATCGCGGGCATCGTCGACTACATCATGCCGATGGTCTACCCGAGCCACTATGCGCCTGGCACATACGGCGTCGACAACCCGAACCAGGCGCCGGGGCGGATCGTCTACGAGTCGCTCGTCGCCGCCCAGAAGCGGACGGCCGGGATCGATCCGCGCAAGCACCGGCCCTGGATCCAGGACTTCAACATGGGCAAGACCTACACGGCGGCCGATGTTGAGGATCAGATCCGGGGTCTGGCGGATGCGGGCATCTATCAGTGGATCCTCTGGGATCCGAACAACCGGTATACGCAGGATGTGAACTACGCCGTTGCGGGCTTCACGGGGCCGCCCGGCACCTGGCGGGCGGCATGGGAGCGCGATACGGAGCGATTGGAGCGACGGAAAATCGCGGTGCTGACAGCCCGAGGTCTCACCCCGAATTGAACAGCTGAAACGCAGAGGGGGGAGCGACTGCGCGCAAAACGCCCCAGTGGCTGAAATCGCAGTGTGCGGCGCGTTTTGCGGTTGCTGCCGCTTATGCCCGGGCAAAAACTTTATGTAAAAATTTTCTAGACCCTCATTTATGACGTTATAGCAGTCGAAGTGCTTTAGCCGTGGGGACTGTATAATAAGGGGAGCGAAGCCCAAACATGAAGCGGATCATAGTGAGCGTGGCAGCAGCAGCGGGAATCCTGGGGATAGCAGCGCCAGCCCTGGCGTACACCGCCCGACCCGTCGGGACGGTCGTCATTCGCAATGGCCCCGGTACTGATTACGGGGTGATTGCCGCCCTGCCGGAGGGGCAGTCGGCATCAGTGCTGGCCCATGAAGGGCAGTGGCTGAAAGTGCAGGCGGCGGGGGGCCTGGTTGGCTACATGGCCGACTGGGTGACGCGTGAGGTGTTCGATGACCAGTACTACTATGTAAGCGTTAATACTGACGCACTCAACGTTCGGGAGTCGCCGGGGACTGATGGCCGCGTCCTGGGCCAGGTGCACCAGGGCGACCGGCTCCAGGCCCTGGAAGGGCTTGGCGGCTGGTACAAGGTGACCGTCCCCGGCGTGGGCACCGGTTGGGTCTCCGGGCAGTACCTCCTGGGTCGCACGGGTCCGGCCCCCGCACCGGCCCCGGCGCCGACGCCGGCACCCGTGCCGCAGCCCCCCGCCACCGCACCGCCCGGGATGCCGCCGTACGATGCGCCCGTGTTCCAGGCGCCCCGGGGCATGGTCAAGCAGGTGGGCGCCGCAGTGGCGACTGCCCTGTACACTGGCCGTAACTCGGGCTACGACCGGGTCGCCTGGGTGCGGGCCGGCGAGCAGTTCTCCTACCTTGACAGCGCCGAAGGCTGGTTCAAGGTCCGCAACGCCGCCGGCAACATCGGCTGGATTGATGGCAGCAAGGTCTACGTGTGGGACAAGAACATGGAGTTCTCGTTCCAGGCAGCCTACGGCGTGACCGAGGGTGATTGGCGGATGCAGTTCGATAAGGCTCGCCAGGTGGTGCAGGGTGTCACAGCACTGCCCATTCGGTCGGGCTCCGCGGCCACTTCGCCCATCATCGGCACCCTCAGGAGCGGTGAGCGCTTCAAGCTGCGCTATGTGGGCACCGGCGAGTACGTTCAGATCACCCTCGCAAACGGTGTGCCCGCGTGGATCTCGCGGAACTGGCTCCAGCCGGTGCCAGGCGTGCCCCAGGAAGCCTTCCGCCTTCAGCAGATGGGTCCGGGTTTCCTCCGCCTCGAGCTGTCCAACCAGGCGGCCCCGTCCAATGTGAGCAGCAGTGGCAACTACCTTCAGTTCAGTCTGCCGGACAATGCGGCCCGCCTCGCCGGCCTGTCGGTTCAGGAGTATGGCGTCGGCGAGATGACCATGGACCGCAGCAGCGTCAGCGTGCGGTTTGACTCCCCTGTGCAATATACCGTCGTTGAGCAGACCGATCAGCACACCGTGGTTGAGATCCGAACTGTGGTCACGAAGATCCAGGCGATCCCGGGCAGCGACCGCCAGACCTACCGCTTCTTCGTTGACGGCAACATCGTCCCGGCGGCCCGGCGTGAGGGCGGCGCGGTGGTGATGGATTTGCCTGGCACCATGCTTCAGGCCGGTCAGGCAGTGCCGCCGGGGCTGACGGTGTCGCAGGGCTCGGGCCTCACCGCCCGGGTGGCGACGGACCAGCAGTACGAGCTGAAGCGGGGGGCGGGCTTCTATGACCTGGTCGTCTACCAGCCCGGCCTGGCCGGCAAGGTGATCGTCGTCGATCCGGGCCACGGCGGCAGCGAGATCGGGGCCATCGGGCCAACCGGGCTCCAGGAGCAGACTTCCAACCTGGCGATGGGCCTCAAGCTGCGGGACATGCTCCAGGCCGCCGGCGCCACGGTGATCATGACCCGCACCAGCGACACCCGCTGTGCCACACCAGCGGAGCTGGCCGCAGTCCCGTTTGACCAGCAGTTGCACTATGACCTGAACTGCCGGGCGCAGCTGTCGAACCGGAACGCCGCCGACATGTTTGTTTCGATCCATGGCAACGCCAACCCCAGCAGGGCGGAGCAGGGGACCGAGACCTATTACGCGGCGGAGAATTTCAACGTGGCGCAGAGCCGCGAGCTGGCGACGTACGTGCAGGCTCAGGTGCCCCCGGCGCTGGACACGCGGAACCGGGGCGTCAAGGTGATGGACTTCTACGTGGTCAAGTACACCGAAGCGCCGGCGATCCTCGTGGAGACCGCCTTCCTCTCGAATCCGTGGGAGGAGAAGATGCTCAAGACGGATGCTTATCGGACGAAGGCCGCAGCAGGGATCTTCCAGGGCATCCAGGGCTACTGGAAATAGGCTGATGATGATGAACGGGGCGCTACAGCGGCGCCCCGTTTTGCTATGCCTTTCAGAGGATTCGCACCCCGGACTGTCATCACGCGCGGCAAGGCACCGGTGGAAGGCGATATGACCGCCTTCTGCCGGTGCCGTTATGCTTGGAAAGGGGCCGGCCGCATCGCAGGAGCGGCAGAGGGGGTCTCCGTGCGCCGGTTCGCCGCCACCAGCCGGTAGATCAGCGCCTCAGCCTCCGCCCATGAATGGACCCGGTAGCAGTCGTGAAAGTCCCGGTTATACGGGTAGTCCAGCAGGATCCGGACCGCCGGGTGGTTGCGGAGGTTCTTGGGTGCATCATCCATCATGAAGTCGCCGCGCACAAGATCTTTGCGATACGTGACGACGATGTTCCCCCTCGGCACCATTGGCAGGTGCCGCTCAACCCAGCGCATCTTGTCGCCGGCCGCTGACTTCGGGCTCGCCGTGACGACCACGAGCTCACACAGATTACTCAGCCTGTCCAGCGACTGCACGCAGCCTTCGATCGGCTCCAGGTCAGCAAAGAAGCCCGGCCGGTTCAGGTAGCTGTAGATGCGCTTGCCGCACTCGGGCTTGACGAACCGCTGCCATTCCCACTCTGTGATCGCCGCTGTCGTAAGCTGGTCGTTATAGTCACGGTTGTACACACGCAGCCACTTTTTCATCAGGTTGCAGCAGACCCCGTCCAGGTCGAACAGAAATACCGGTTTGCTCACGGCGGGCCCCCCAACAGCTGAGGATATGCTGCCGGACACACGGGCCGCTCTGCGCTACGTGAGCGCTGCGATCACATCAGGCCGTTGATTACCCCACTTACTTTGTCCATCATCGCGGACCCCATGTTAGCCATGCTGCCCGTCACGGACCCAGTGCGCGGGGCCATCCTGTAGTGGCGCTTCGCCTTCATGCCTGTCAGGGTGGCGGTGAGGCCGGCGGTGAGAGCCATGGTGGTCACCCAGTCGCGCCTGCCCTGCCTCAGGCGGTAAACGCCGTAGCCAAGGCCCAGGAGACCGGCGCCGAGGCGCATCCCTTTCGTCATGAACATGAGCGCACACTCCTTTCACGGACCCAAGTGGGCTTGTGGGGAGCGAACTGCTGGCAGGTGCTGCGGTCGTCGACACCGTGTGTCCGGCGCTCTTAGTATGTCCCGGTTACAACTCCCGGGCACGGGCATTAGTGCTCGCCCCGGCGCGCCATGCGCTCGGCCCGGCGTTGGAGGGCGCCCTCGAACAGGCGGCGCTCGTCGTCGGTCTCGGGGGCGACAGGCGGCACGGGTGCAGGCTTGCCGGTGGCGGGATCGATCGCGACAAAGGTGGTGAAGGCGGTGGTCGTGTGCCGCCGCTGCCCGGTGCGGATATTCTCCGCGTAGACTTCCACGAAGACCTCGATCGATGTGTGACCGGCCCAGGTTACCTTCGACTTCAGGATGCACGCCTCGCCGATGTGAATCGGATGATGAAAGTCGACGGAATCAAACGATGCGGTGACGCAGGGGTTGCCCGCGTGGCGGATGGCCGATATCGCTGCCGCCATGTCGATAAAGTGCAGCACCCGGCCACCCAGCATGTTGCCGATGGGGTTGGCGTCGTTCGGCAGGACCAGCTCGGTCATGTCGACCGTTGAGAGGCGGGGCGGCTTGGGCGAAAGCTCGTTCATAAGTATTTCTCCTTCAGCGGGCAGGAATGGTCAGTGGCGTAAAAGCCCACATCTATTTGGTCGTGGGCGCCAACTTTATGGTACGCATAAGCTTGAGGGGAAATCCACCCCTGAATTTTTTGTGCGGACTGGGAGCGAATTGCTGAGGCGCTCCGTCTATATCGACAAGGAACAGATGGCCGCAGGCTGACGGAGGAGGACGACATGGGATGGAGGCGGCAGTGGGGCAGGACGCCGGGCTTACTATGTTCGGTATGACAGACCGGGAGCGGGCGGTGGAGGAGCTGGTGGACGCCTACGGCGACGGAATCCTCCAGCTGGCCTATTTTTATCTGCGGGACCGGAGCCTGG
>JAQBPS010000075.1 GCA_028287415.1 Bacillota bacterium
ATCGCGAGCAGCAAGCGCGGCAGGCGGAGATCAACCGGCAGTGGCGCAACTTCGCCATCGCCGCGCTGTTCACGCTGCCGATTTTCATCGAAGCGATGATCCTGATGCCGATGAACATCCACATTGGCTGGCTGATGAACCCGTATGTGCTGTTTGTGCTGGCCTCGGTCGTTCAGTTCGGCCCGGGCTGGCAGTTCTACCGCCGGGCGTGGGCGAACGTGCGCCACGGCTCGGCCAACATGGATGTGCTGGTCGCCCTCGGCACGAGCGCCGCCTACCTGCTGAGCGTCGCCCATACATTCCTCGTCCCTGGCGACCTTTACTACGAGGCGGGGGCGACAGTGCTCACACTGATCATCCTGGGTAAGCTGCTGGAGGCGATCGCCAAGGGCCGCACGTCCGAGGCGCTGAAGAAGCTGCTCGGGCTCCAGCCGAAGACGGCGCGGCTGGTCCGCCACGGCGAGGAAGTCGAGATCCCCATCGATCAGGTACTGGCCGGCGACGTCGTCATCGTCCGCCCCGGAGAACGGATTCCCGTCGACGGCATCATTATCGATGGGGCGTCCAGCATCGACGAATCGATGCTGACCGGCGAGAGCCTGCCGGTTGACAAGCAGGCGGGCGATCACGTGGTCGGCGCCACCATCAACAAGCATGGCGCCTTCAAGTTTCAGGCGACCAACGTCGGCGCAGAGACGGCTCTCGCCCAGATTGTCCGGATGGTCGAGGACGCGCAGGGGTCGAAGGCGCCGATTCAGAAGCTGGCCGATACGATCTCGGGCATCTTTGTGCCGACGGTACTGGCGGTGGCGGTGCTGACGCTGGTCGGCTGGGGCATCGTCACCGGCGACTGGGTGAGCGGGCTGAAGGCTGCGACCGCCGTGCTGGTGATCGCCTGCCCCTGCTCGCTGGGTCTGGCCACGCCGACTGCGATCATGGTGGGCACCGGCAAGGGCGCCGAGACCGGCATCCTGTTCAAGGGCGGCGAGCACCTGGAGAAGGCGCACAAGGTAAACGTGGTCGTGCTCGACAAGACGGGCACGATCACCGAGGGCAAGCCCTCCCTGACTGATGTCGTGGCGGTGGGCGAGTTGGGTGAGGTCGCGCTGTTGGGCCTGGCCGCATCGGCTGAGCAGCGGTCGGAGCATCCGATCGCCGGGGCGATTGTGGCGGGCGCTCGGGAACGGGGGCTGACCCTGACGGAGCCCGCTGGTTTCATTGCGGTGCCCGGGCACGGCATTGAGGCGACCGTGGATGGGCGCCGGGTCCGCATCGGCAACGGAAAGCTGATGGCCCGTGACAGCATTGATGTGGCCCCGTTTGCCGAGGCCCTGGCTCGTCTGGAGGGCGAGGGCAAGACGGCGATGCTGGTCGCCGTCGACGGGCGGGCGGCCGGGCTGGTGGCGGTCGCCGACACGGTGAAGGCGAGTTCGGCTGCGGCGATTGCCGAGTTGAAGCAGATGGGCATCGCGGTGGTGATGATCACCGGCGACAACCGGCGGACGGCGGAGGCGATTGCCCGCCAGGTCGGGGTCGACCGGGTGCTGGCCGAGGTACTGCCGGAGGACAAGGCGGCTGAGGTCGCAAAGCTGAAGGGCGAGGGCAAGGTGGTCGCCATGGTCGGCGACGGCATCAACGATGCGCCGGCCCTGGCCACGGCGGACATCGGCATGGCGATCGGGACGGGCACGGATGTCGCGATCGAGGCGGCGGACGTGACGCTGATGTCGGGCGACTTGCGGTCGATCCCGGCGGCGATCAAGCTGAGCCGGGCGACGATGCGCAAGATCCGGCAAAACCTGTTCTGGGCGTTCTTCTATAACACGGCGGGCATCCCGCTCGCTGCGCTGGGGCTGCTGACGCCGATGCTTGCGGGCGCCGCCATGGCGTTCAGCTCGGTGTCGGTGGTCACGAACTCGCTGCTGCTGAAGCGGTTCGACCCACGTAAGTAGGGCAAATGTAAGATACAACAGCCGGCAAGCAATTGCCGGCTGTTTTTCTTTGGACTCCCTTTATCGTATCGACTCGCCACAGTGACCAGATCGTGCACCGCACTGCCCCGCTGAGTTCCGGGGTATTGGCCCCAGGTGCCGCTGATCACCACGGCCCTGAAGCTGGCAACCCCGCTCTTATCCAGCTCGAAGACCTCCAGGAACGCCCGCACATACTCGGCCCGAAGCGTCTCCCGAGCCCGTGCGAGTCGCGCGTACCGCCTCGTAGCTTTGTCCCAGCACTGCAGCAGTCTCAAGGGTGGAGAACCCCTCACGGTCTCCTGGGTCAGGTCCTCGGCCGTCTCCCACTCCCCGGTGAGCCGCAGGAGATAGCGATATATACGCTGGCCATACGTGAGGGCGCCCGCATGCCTGCAAAGGTCCGGCCCTCCAGCAGAAAGGTGAGCGAACCTTCCGGCACGAAGTATACTTCTTCAACGTGTTCCGCTATGTTGGGGATACGGGTTTATGCACGCCGTTGCATGGTTATACGATCTGTTTCGGCGGCCGGCGCCAGCTGGTATCGAACGTCACCAATTTTCCGGGTGTTCATCACTGACTCGGAAAATTCGCGACGTTCCCCTCAGTGTCAACATAGGTGGCACACTCCTTCCCCGTGAATCGGACGCAGAAGAAGCAACTTGACACCGCTAGAGGCTGAATTGCGGCAAACATTACAAGCTCGGGGGCCGACCTGCCCGGGTATGCAGAGCTATTCAGAGGTGTTCAACTGCTGGAACGTCACCATTTTTCCAGGTGCGATGTCTGACGCAGAAAAATGATGACGGTTCGCCGATCCAAAGCTGCCGAGGGGGTTCATATGACAATGCGTTGGACTCAACAGCTGGAAGCACAACTTGACCTCGATCGGGAACTGATCGCACACGTTTACAGCGAGACGGAACCGGCCTCCCCCTTCACCCCGTTCATCGCCCACCAGCGGGACCAGTTCGGGCTCGGCCCCGATCAGGCCCGCCTCCCCGAGCACTTCCGCGGGCCCTGGGCAGATGCCCGGGTCTGCTTCCTCGGCCCCCACGTCCTGCTCGTGCCCACCGAGCCCGCCCCGGGCCCGGACGCCAGCATACAGGCATACATAGACCACTACCAGAAGCGCCCCGGGAAGCGCGACCCCTTCGGCCACTACAACGCGATCATGGGCGGCGCCCCCTGGGTCTCGACCGAGCTCGTCCACTGGCCCTGCGAAAAGCACCTGGCCCTCGACGTGCTGAAGAGCCCGCAGGGTCCGGCCGCCGCAGATGCCGCGCTCGATGTCACCTGGGCGATGCTCAAAGACAGCCCGGTCGAGGTGCTCGTCCTGACCGGCAACGACGCGCTCAAGTGGGTCCTCCCCCGCCTCGGCTGGCAGGGCAAAAACCTGCCGGGCGTGACGCAGCTGCACGGCCAGACCCTGGGCCGATTCCCGCTGCCCGGGGCGCCGGGGCGGGAGCTGACCGTCGTCGCTTCCTTCCACTGGAGCTCCGAGATGCCCCTGTTCGTCCGGAAGGTCGCCGGCCTGGCCGGGCTCAAGGTCAGCGAGGCGATCAGCGGGGCGCGCAAGCTGATCACCCGGGCCATCGCTGATGCGGGGGTAAGCCTGTGACGCCCGCAACCACCGACGACGCGCAAACACGGACCTGTCCCCCGGCTGACGGGAGGCAGGTCCGTGTTTCTCATCCCTGCGACCGTAAGCGGGAGCACCGCCGGGGCGAAGCTTGACAGCCATGCTTCAGATCTCCCCGGCTGTCAACGCGGCCAGGATCGCCTTCGACACCTGGCGGGGCCGCAGATCCACACCCGCCAGCGCCTCCAACTCGATCCAGACCGGCTCGTAGATGCCCCGCCCCCGGCCGGGCTGGAACTCCGGGCCGCAGCCCGTGCCAAATTTTCCGCCGGTGATCTGGGCGGTATAAAAATAAACGGTGACATCGTTAAACCGGTCGGTTGCGACCAGCCGGCCCAGCCGTACATTCACGCCAAGCTCCTCGTGCGCCTCGCGCATGGCGGCAACCTCCGCCGTCTCCCCCGGCTCGATGCCGCCGCCGGGAAACACGTAGTAGGTCGTCCCGTTGCGAATCCGCTTGATCAGCGCCAGCTTGCCATCCTGGGCGATCACTACCCTGCTGCGGTCACCCATGCTCCACCTCCTTCCGCCCGGCTCCGGGCGTCCGCGGCGCACACTACCTCCGTCAAAGATCACCAGCACCTCCAGGCTATGCATGAATATCCCAACCAGCCGTTTTGTTACTCCGCTTGCCTCAGCCAGCCGGCCTGATCCCGCATCGGGACCGTTTCACAGATATCGAGCCGGGCGGCAAAGGTCACATCGTCGCCATATTCACGCGCCCGCAGCTCGCGCCCGCTGGCGCAGTCCCCGATTCCTCCTCATCATCTACCCTATCTGCTTCTGTCAACTAAGAAGCCTTTCCTGCGAACCAACGCCACCTGCGTTCCATAAAGTGAAAATCGGGACCCCGAGCCCCCGAGGTGCCGGGCGGCCCGGGGCCGTGTTTTGCCATCACGGCAGGAGGAGGCCTCGGCCCTTGAAACGTGCAGCCGCGCTGCTGATGCTTCTGGTGCTGGCCCTCTCAGGCTGCACATCCGGAAAGCCTGTCGCAAAGGCTGGCGACGCCAGCGTGCTCAGGCTTGGCTATCTCGCCAACCTGACGCATGCCCAGGCGATCCTCGGCGTTGCTGACGGCTCCCTTGCGCGCGCCGCCGGCGCCAGAATCGAGACCAAGGTCTTCACGGCGGGCCCCGCCGCCATCACCGCGCTGTTTGCCGGCGAACTCGACATGCTCTATGTCGGTCCGTCGCCAGCCGTGACCGGCTACGTCCGGTCGGAGGGCAAGGCGCTGCGGATTATCGCAGGCGGCGCATCGGGCGGGGCGGTCTTCGTCACCCGGCAGGGCTTCGATTCAGCCCATCTGGATGGCGCCCGCCTGGCCACCCCCGGCCTGGCGAACACCCAGGATGTCGCCCTGCGCCACATGCTGTCAGAGCGGGGACTCCGCACCCGTGAGCAGGGCGGCACCGTACAGGTCAACCCCCTCGTCCCTGCAGATGCCCTGATGCTCTTTCAGCGCGGCCAGCTGGACGGTGCGTGGGTGGCGGAGCCCTGGGGCTCCCGCATGGTCAAGGAGGCTGGTGCGCAGATCGCGTGGGATGAACGGGATCTCTGGCCAGACCATCAGTTCGCCACAACCGTGCTCGTCGCGAACGCCGATTACCTGGCCCACAACCGTGACAGAGTCCGGGGCTTCCTGCAGGGCCACGTCGCGCTGACCCTCTGGATCCAGCAGCACCCCGATGAGGCGCGGCAACGGCTTGCAGAGGGGATAAAGCAGCTGACCGGCAAGCCCCTCCCCGATGATGTGATGCGCAGCTCCCTGGGGCGGATCGACTTCCTCTATGACCCGATGCTTGATTCCGTGCGGACCCAGGCCGACTGGGCCTACCGCCTTGGCTTTCTGGGCGCCCGTGAGCCGGACCTGAGCGCCCTGTACGACCTGACTCTGCTGTCGGAGGTGGCCCAGTGACCCCGTATGTTGAGCCCTCCCGGCGCGAGGGAGCGTCGCCACAACCGGCGCTTGCGCCCCGCGTCACCCTCGAGAACGTCTCCAAGGACTTCCATAGCCACCAGGGCAAGCTGCATGTGCTGGATTCCGTCAGCCTGCAGATCGGAGCCGGCGAGTTTTTCTGCCTCTTGGGCCCCTCGGGCTGCGGCAAGTCGACCCTGTTCAACATCATCGCCGGCCTTGAGCGGCCCGACAGCGGGCAGGTGCTGGTGGACGGCCGGCCAGTGACCGGACCGGGCCCGGATCGGGTCGTCGTCTTCCAGGATGGGGCGCTGTTTCCCTGGCTGACCGTCCGTGGCAACGTGGAGTTCGGCCTCGCGATGCGCGGGCTGCCGCGGGCCGCCATCCGGGAGCGGGCGATGGCGGTGCTCGACCTGGTGCGGCTGAGTCGGTTTGCGGATGCGTGCATCCACGAGCTGTCCGGCGGCATGCGCCAGCGCGTCTCGATCGCCCGGGCGCTCGCCCTGGAGCCGCGCATCCTCCTGATGGATGAACCCTTCGCCGCGCTTGATGCCCAGACCCGCAACGTCATGCAGGAGGAGCTTCAGCGGATCTGGGCGCAGACGGGCCAGACCGTGATCTTCGTCACGCACAATGTGGCCGAGGCGATCCGCCTGGGCGACCGGGTGGCGGTCCTCTCCTTCCGGCCCGGGCAGCTCAAGCGCGAGGTCTCAATCCCCAACCCGCGGCCACGGCTGTCGGATGACCCGCGCTTGCTGGAGATCCGGACGTTCATCCTGCGGGACCTGAGGGCCGATGTGCACGCGGCGGTGGAGGAGGAATTGGCTGATGAGTAAGGCGCTGTCTCAGGTCGGGGTAGTTGTGCTCATTGTGCTGGCCTGGATGGCGGTCAGCGCGCTGCACCTGTGGCCGCCGTACCTCTTCCCCTCCCCCGTTGATGTCGGCGCCACGCTGGTGCGTCTCACCGCCAACGGAGAGCTGCTGTACGCGAGCGTGCGGACGCTGGGCCGGATCGCACTCGGGTTCGGGATCGCCGCGATCGGGGGCATGTTGATGGGCATCGCCCTGGCACGGTATCGGCGGCTGTCGGAGCTGTTCGGCCCGATCGCACAGGGGCTCCAGGGCATGCCGTCAATCTGCTGGTTCCCGCTGGCGATCCTCTGGTTCGGGCTGACAGAGCAGGCGATCTACTTCGTGACCGTTGTGGGCGCACTCTTTGCGATTGCCACGGCAACGGAAGCGGCGCTGCGGAGCATCCCGCAGACTTATGTCCGGGCGGCAACCACGATGGGGGCGCGCGGCACAAAGCTATACCTGCGGGTGATTCTGCCGGCGGCGCTGCCGCAACTGCTGATCGGGCTGCGGGCGGGCTGGTCGTTCGGCTGGCGCTCGCTGATGGCGGCAGAGCTGCTGTTCATGAACCTGGGCCTCGGTCAGTTGCTGAACATGGGCCGCGACCTGGCGGATGCGGCGCAGGTGGTGGCGATCATTCTCGTGATCCTGGTGATCGGACTGCTGGTGGATCGGCTGCTGTTCGCCCGGACGGAGCGCGCCGTGCGGCGCCGTTGGGGCTTTGAGGCGGCGGCGTGAGCCGTGCGGCGCCGCGGGGCTTTGAGGCGGCGGCGTGAACCGTCGCAGCAAAAGGAGGATGCCCACGCCAGGGCATCCTCCGT
>JAQBPS010000087.1 GCA_028287415.1 Bacillota bacterium
TTCGTTTTCATCCTGGGCTATGCGCCGCTGCTGAGTTTGGGCGCTCTGATGGCTGGTGATGCGCTGAGTGCTTCGTGGCCGCTGGCGGCGCCGGTCGGTGTGCTGGTGGCGTGGGGGCAGCTGATCGCCGGGCTGCTCGACATGGTCGAGAATGTCGCGTTGATGCGCACGGTGCTGAGTCCGAAGGACGACTTGGCGCCTCGGGTCGCCCGTGGGTGTGCGCGGGGCAAGTTTTCGCTGATCACGCTCGGTGTCACCTTCATCAGCCTGGGCCTGATCTGCTGGGGCTTGCAGTAGCGTTTGGGGACACGCAATCCCGCGTGTCCTCATTCACTTCAAGAGGTCCTTGTCAACCCAGCCACTGGGCAATGGCTGTTCCAAGTCCGAGATGTCACTTGTGGATCACCTATCCATTGATAATGTGACGATAAGGAAAAACCGGACGCCTAATGGGAGTAACTCTTACGTTTTTCTAAACGTCTAAGGTACAGGTGGGCGAGTTTCTCCCCACACCGGAAACCATGAGATGGAGGGGAAGTCCATGTATGACGTTGCAGTAGTCGGAGGCGGACCCGCGGGAGGCAGTGCAGCTATTTTCCTGGCCAAGGCCGGTATGAAGACGCTCGTCCTGGACAACGACCGGGGGCAGACACGCGCCGCGTGGCTGCTAAACCACTATGGCTTTGCCGATGGAATCTCAGGGCCTGACCTGGTGGAGGCCGGCCGCCAGCAGTCACGCAATCTGGGCGCTGAATGGGTGACCTGCCAGGTCTCTGACGTGCAGCGGTCTGGCGGTGGGTTCACCATCACGGCCGAGAACGGCGACACGTATGAAGCCAAACAGGTGGTCCTGGCGACCGGGGCGGCGCTCGCCTTGGGCGAGCGGCTGAATCTGGCGTTCGCCCAAGGCCGGGAGACTCGCAATCCAAAGGTGCTTCAGGTCGACGTTGACGGCCGGACCAGTGAGCGGGGCATCTGGGCAGCGGGCATCATTGCCGGATGCAGCGCTCATACGATCATTACATGCGGCCATGGCGCCCAGGTTGCGGTAGGCCTCCTGAGTGACGCGTTGGGCAAGCGAGTTGTGCAGCACGACGTCCTGGAGCGCGCAAACCAGCGCCAGCCGTCCCCTGTGGACCTACAGGATCATGTGGACTCCGAACAGCACCGGCAGCCCCCGGCCCAACAGCAACTGCGGGAGCATATGCAGACGCAGCATGACATGCAGGGGCAGGGCCAGACCCGCATGCCGGGACAGGGCGAGGTGCAGTCGCAGGACCGCATGAATCCGCAGGAGCGCATCCAGTCGCAGAGCCACATGCAGTCCCAGAATCCCACCGAATCGCAGACACCGCAGCCGACCGCCGACATGCGGCAACCGGGCCAGCTGCAGCCGCAGGGCCGGATGCAGCCGCAGATCGCCAATGCAGACCCGCAGCAGACGGAGAAGGAGCAAGCACGGCAGCTCGCCAGGCAGGCCGAGCTGCGCCAGGAAGCAAACGACAGGCGCTTCGAACAGGCGCCGCAACTGCGCGACCACCAGGGACCGCAGCGTGAGCAGCCATCCGACCCGCAGCAGCCGCCAAAGCAGCAGTAACCAGACCAGCCCCCGGGTGCTAAACCACCCGGGGGCTGTTTTTTCCCATTCCAATGGCAACATGCAACAGCAAATCGGCAGGGAACTGAACATCTAGTGTTTAAAAGGAAACGGTGTGAGTATTCCAATGCAAAAGGAGGTTCCACGTGCAATCTTTTGAGTATGTAACCCCACGTTCGGTGGATGAGGCCGTGTCGATGCTCGGGCGCCCCGGTGCCCGGGCTCTGGCGGGCGGGACCGACCTGCTCGTGCAGCTGCGCGAGGGCCGCCGTACCTGTGATCTTGTGGTCGATATCAAGACTGTCCCCGAACTCAGCGTGCTCAGCTTCGATGAGCAGGCGGGTCTGCGGATCGGCGCCGGGTGCTCCTGCTGGGACATCTACAACCACCCCGTGGTCCGTGACCGCTACCCGGCTCTGGCCGCGTCCGCGCAGCTGATCGGCTCCGTGCAGATCCAGGGCCGTGCCTCCCTCGGCGGCAACCTCTGTAACGGCGCCCCGTCTGCCGATGCGATCCCCGCGCTGATCGTCCTGGGCGCCCGCTGCGTAGTTGCCGGACCGGACGGCAGGCGTGAGGTGCCGGTCAACGACTTTGTCACAGGCCCCGGCAAGACCTGCCTGAAACCCGGCGAGCTGTTCGTAGAGTTCCGCCTCCCGACCCCGCGCAAGGGCGAAGGCGCCCACTACCTCCGCTTCATCCCGCGCAATGAGATGGATATCGCCTTCGCCGGCGCCGCCGCCATGGTGGTGATCGAGGGCGGCAAGGTGACGGATGCCAAGGTCGCCCTGAGCGCCGTCGCCCCGACCCCGCTCCTTGTGCCCGCGGCAGGCGCCGCCCTCATCGGCAAGGCCTACACCGAGGAGAGCGTCGCAGCCGCCGCGGCAGCCGCACAGGCCGCCGCCAAACCGATTTCCGACGTGCGTTGTACCGCCGAGTACCGGCGCCACCTGGTCGGCGTGCTGACCCGGCGGGCGCTCGAAGCTGCTGCAAAGGAGGCGAATGCCCGTGGCTAAAAAGGTAGCGGTCTCCGCCATGCTCAACGGCGATGAGGTCCAGTTCCTCTGCGAGCCCCGCCAAAGCCTCCTCGAGGTACTGCGGGACGAGCTGCGCCTGACCGGCACCAAAGAGGGGTGCGGGAACGGCAACTGCGGCGCCTGCTCCGTGCTGATCGACGGCCGGGTGGTCAACTCCTGCCTGATGCTCGCCGTTGAGGCCGATGGGCACGCGGTGAAGACCATCGAGGGGCTGGCCGAGGGCGGCAAGCTCCATCCGCTCCAGGAGGCGTTCCTCGAGAATGCGGCCCTGCAGTGCGGCATCTGCACGCCGGGCTTCCTCGTCGCATCGAGTGCGCTGCTCGCGCACAACCCGAACCCCACGGAAGATGAGGT
>JAQBPS010000101.1 GCA_028287415.1 Bacillota bacterium
ACAGTGCGAGGACCGATGGGGCTGGCGATCCGTGTGGCCGGGTGGCGCGAGTACATCAACGTGTTCGGCGACCTTGACGAGGGGATGATGACGCCGTATGCACTGCGCGGCTACTTCGAAAACGGAGGACAAGCGGCCCACATTGTACGGCTCTTGGGAGGCGGTTCACAGCCCGCGTGGACGATGTGGGCGGCCGGGTCTTTTGACACTGCGACCGGTAAGCTGGACGCGGACTGGCCGGGGGCTAGCGGGCTTGCGGCTATCCAGTACCGGATCGAGGCAACGAGTCCGGGCGACTGGGCGAATGGCACATTCATCGAGATCCGCCTTTGGACCTCCGGCCGCATGGGCCAGCCCGAAATAGAGCTGGACATCATCCCGCCGAACCAGCAGCCCGAGTTCCTGACCGGTATCGACCCGGGGTCTATCTCAGAGGAAGTGGCAGCACAGTCTGCCTACATTCGGATTTTAGCGATGCCGCTGCCGCCGGATCTGGCGCCGGTCCTGCGAGGCGCCCCCGCGGGGCCTCGATATCGGACATGGACGCCGCCAAGACTGGGATCCGGGCTCAGCATGCCCCCAAGCCGTTCGGACTACCTTGCGGCAGTGCAATCCTTGGGGGACGAACCTGAAGTGGCGCTCGTTGCCAGTCCGGACCTATACCCGGCAAGCGCTTCATCTGGCTTTGACGCTCACTCGTTGATGACCGAAACGGACCGGATCGATGTCCTTGCCGCACTAGTGGTTCAGGCAGAGCAACTCCACGATCGACTAGTTATCGTCGACGTACCACCTGACCGGGTCGATTCGCTGGAGGCGGTGGCCTGGGTCGATGTGCTTCGGTTCCACCCCGAATTGGGAGACGAGATGCTGCTTCGCAACGCCGCCGTATATCATCCCCGAGTGCGCGTTCCCGATCCGCTTGGAGGAGACGTCGCACCCCTGCGTTGCGTGCCCAGCTCAGGGCACGTGGCCGGGGTGATCAGTCGCCTAGACGCCCAATTGGGACCTTACTACACACCCGCCAACGCCTCAATCATGGAAGCGCTCGACCTCGCACAGTCAAACGATGCCGCCGACCAAGCGATCCTTTACGCCGGTGGAATCAACTTGCTCCGGTGTTCGCCTAGCCGCGGCCTGCTTGTGTGGGGCGGTCGTGTGCTGGGTCTACCCAGCCACCGAGGCGCCGCAGGCCGTGGAGCGCAGCTTGGACGCACTCCGCCGGGCGGATTCATCGCCCACCGACGTCTGATACATGTACTGGTGCGGGCAATCCGGGCGGTGGCCGAGCCCCTCGTGTTCAGCACGAACGGACCGGAGTTGTGGCTTGCGTTCGTGCGAAGCATCACAACGGTGCTGCTTGAGGCATTTCGGGCTGGTGCGCTCAAAGGGGCCACGCCCGACCAGGCCTTCAAGGTGACTTGCGACGCCACCATCAACGGCCCGGACCAGATCGACCAGGGAGTCGTGTTGTGCCTGATCCAGGTGGCACCGGCCGTCCCCATGGAATTCATCACGCTGCGCGTGCAAGTCAGCGCGAATGGACAACTGGAGGTATTCGAATCGTGATCGAAGATGTCCTGCCCGCCTTTCGCTTTCTTGTGACCCTGCAGCCAGGTGACGCTTACCTCCCGCCGGCACAGGCCGCATTACTGCCGCTCGTGGCGAGCGGCGAATTCATGGAAGTTAAGGGTCTTGGCGCGGACCTGGAAGTAACGGCGTATGCCGAGGGCGGCGTGAATGACCACATGCATCAGCTCCCCGTCCGTCACTCGTGGATGAGGATCTCCCTGCGCCGTGGTGTCGTCCGCGATCGCGGTTTGTGGTCCTGGTACGTTGCCGGCTTGACCCAGTCCCTCGGCGCCCGGCGCGACGGCTCAGTGATTCTGCTCACGGCCGCCGGAACGCCGGCCATGAGCTGGACTTTCCAGGCGGGTCTGGCAGCCAAGTGGGTCGGGCCCGAACTGAATGCTATGCAGGGCGCGGTCGCCGTGGAGTCGCTGGAAATAGCTCATCAGGGCTTGGTGTCGGTTCTGCTTTCGCCGCCGGGGACGCCCTAGCCATGATCACCATCCACAATCTGGAAGTTCGGCTTGATGTAGAGGGCGACAGCGACGAGGCGGTGTTCGCCCGGCTGTTCGACAAGTATATGCGGCAGTGGAGCCGGCTGGCGGACGAGGCGAAGACCCGTCAGCGGCTTGCCGAAGCTCATCGTTCGCTCGGCGATCGCCCCCCGGTGGACGGTATGTGATGGCAAACCCTGCTCAAACTGCCGGTCAGAGCCTTGTTCAAGCTTATCTGGAAATCGTGGCGCCACGCGTGGCGGATCCTATTATCCCGTTGCGCTTCAACCCCACTGAATACCAACTACAGAAGGCGAACAATTTCGCGGAAATTGCCATTCCTGGACTAGAGTCCCCGCCAATTCAGTTCGTCCGGGGCGCCAGCGAAAAGATGACCGCCGAGGTTCTGGTCGACACGTCAGGGACATTGGACGATGTGCGCGTTGCGTACGTGAACAAGCTGCGTGGCCTGCTCGATCTGAACCGCGAGCTACACGCGCCGCCAATTGTGCGTTTCGTTTGGGATACCGAGATTTTTCGTGGCGTTCTGGAAAGTATGAATGTCACCTACGTTCTGTTCACGTCCGAAGGCATTCCGCTGCGGGCCAAGCTAGCGCTCAGTCTCAAGGAATACCGGCCGGTCGAGATCCAGATCAAGGAAAACCCCACAGCGTCGCCGAACTACGATAAGACCTACGTGGTCCGGCGGGGCGATACCCTGAGCTCGATCGCCTTCGCTGTGTATCGGGATCCAGAAGTCTGGCGCGATATAGCCCGCAACAACGGGATCCGTGATCCGCGCTCGCTAGAGCCAGGCACTGTGCTGCAGTTGCCCAAATTGACCTAGGAAGAGGAATCCATGCCCGCCCGTTCGTTACGCGCCTCAGGTTTGCCGTCCACGGACTACTACGCACCTGACTACAAGATCACGGTCGAGGGGCAGGAACTCGATCCGACCTCGAAGGGCGATGTGCTGGAAGTAAAGGTCACGATGGACCTCGACAACATGACGCACTTCGATCTAACTGTGAATAACTGGGACGACAAGCATCTGACGTTCAAGTACAGCGATACCACGACGTTCGACCTGGGAAATCGGGTCCATGTGCAGATGGGCTACGCAGGAAGGCTGCTCTCCATGGTCGAAGGATTGATCACCAGCCTGACACCGCGTTTTCCTGAATCTGGCCCGCCGACCCTGGCGGTTGGTGGGGAGGACCGGATGGTCAAACTAAAGGAGCGCAAACCCAGGGACGGCGAGCAGAAGAAGTTCGTTAACAAGGACGACGGGGACATTGTGCGTGTCATCGCCCAGCGCAACGGTCTCGTGCCAAAGATCCAGAACACTGGCATCACCCACGACATCGTTATTCAGAAGAACCAGGACGACGCAGCGTTCCTCATGGAGCGGGCGAAGCGCATCGACTTCGACTGTTTCATCGGCGTCGATCCGGACACCGGGCTGGACGCGCTCTATTTCCAGAGTCCCACGGATGCTCGAAATGGTAGCCGGGTGCGAGTGTACGTGTTCGAGTGGGGGAAGAATCTGATCAACTTCAATCCGACGATCTCGCTGAATCGCCAGGTCGGGAAAGTCACCGTGAAGAGTTGGGATCCCAATACCAAGTCGATCATCCAGTACATCGCTGGCCCGGGCGATCTCCCCACCGCGGGCGGCGGGGAGAATGGGCCGGCAGCCATCCAGGCCCGTCTGCAGGACCGTGAGGACATCGTCGTCGACCAGCCCGTGACTAGCCAACAGGAAGCCAAGGCACTGGCTCAGGCGCTGCTGCGTGAGCGAGCCTACAGCTACATCACCGCGAGCGGTCAGGTGATCGGCCTGCCCGACCTGCGTCCTGGCGACAACATCGAGGTTCAGGGCGTGGGTAAGCGTTTCAGCAGCAAATACTACGTGACCAAGGTCGAGCACACGCTGGGCAGTTCTGGGTATATGACCAGTTTCGACGTGCGTAACTATGTCGATGGAGGGACGAAGGGATGAGCACCGCTAACGCAACGGTTTCCCGTACACGGACAACGGACAAGCGATTCTATGGGGTCGTCGAGGCGATCGTCACGGCCGTCGAGGACGAAGCCGGGAGGGAGGGGCGGGTCAAGGTCAAATACCCGTGGCTCGACGACCAGATGGAAACGGAATGGTGTCGGGTTCGCC
>JAQBPS010000107.1 GCA_028287415.1 Bacillota bacterium
CAGGCGCCGCACTCGCCCTCGCCGCAGCCCTCCTTGGTGCCGGTGAGGTAGAGGTTCTCCCGCAGGAAGTCGAGTAGCCGCAGGCTCGGGTCCGCCTGCTTCCGCACCTTGCGGCCGTTGACGGTCAGCTCGACCAGCATCTCAGCCAACGCGCGTCACCTCCATCGCTTTGCCTACTTCGGCGACCGCATCCATGACAGAGCGGAAGACGAACGCCTCGACTACCTGGCGGCGGTACTGCTTGCGGGAGCGGGAGTTGACCAGCTCCACGCAGGCAGCGGCCGCCTCACGAACGGTCGTTTCGGTTACAGGACGCCCGATGAGGAGTCGCTCCGCCGTCTCGGCCCGGATTGGCACCGGACCCACGGAGCCCAGTGCGATCCGCACCTGCTCGAAGCTTGTCCCGTCCGGGCTGAGCCGGACCACCGTGGCGGCGCTGACCACGGCGATGATCAGCGAGCGGCGGCGCCCCACCTTGTAGAAGGAGGTGCCGTCACGCCCGGGGATCAGGGCCGGGAACGCCACGCCCAGCACGACCTCGTTCAGGCCGAGGGCGGTGAGGCCGGGGCCGAGCAGAAAGTCCTTCAGGGGCAGTTGCCGCCGGATCACCTCGCCGCTGGCGTCCACGCGGGCCAGGTGGACCTCTGCGTCGAGTGCCAGCAGAGCCGGCGTGCCATCCGCGGCGGGCGAGGCGTTGACCAGGTTGCCGCCAATGGTCGCCTGGGTCCGGATCGGCGGGCAGGCGACCTGCCGGCCCGAGTGGGTCAGCACCCGGCCATGGTTCAGGATCAGCGGGTGCGACAGGAAGTCGCCGAAGGTGGCGGTCGCTCCCACCCAGATCTGCTCGCCCCGCCGTTCGATGCGATTGAGCTCCGGCACCCGGGTAATGTCGATCAGCAAGGGGAAGTTGTTCTCCCCCTTGCGCCCTTCACGGGCCTGCGGCATCAGGTCGGTCGCCCCGGCGATCAGCTTCGCCTCGGGCCGCTCCCGGAGCATCGCCCACAGCTCCGGCAGCGAGCGTGGCATCAGGTACTCCTCAGTCTGGAGGATCATGGGCATTCCTCTCTCCTGCTGCTTAGGGTTTGACTACAACCTTGATCGCGTCACCGATCCGCTCCCGGGCGGTCCGCAAGGCCTCCGGCAGCTCGGCCAGCGGGAAGACCGCCGAGACCATGGGCGTGGCGTCAAACTTACGCTGCGCCATGAGCGCCAGGCCCCGCTTGACGGCGCCCCTGCCCTCGCCGCGGATGCCGTACATATAGATGTTGTTCCGCACCATGTAGGCCAGGTCGATTGTCACCTGCTCCTTGGGGAAGGCGGCCAGGCAGAGCTTGCCGCCGCGCTTGAGCATCAGCATGCCTTCGTTGACGGCGTTCGGAGCGCCGGAGCACTCGAGCACCAGGTCGACGCCCTCGCCTTGGGTCAGCCGCTTGATCGCCTCGTTCGGATCCTCGTTGCGCACGTTGACGACATGGTCGGCGCCGAGCTGCTGGCCCAGGGCCAGGCGGTTGTCGCGGGTGCCGGTCAGGATCACCGTGGCGCCGAGGGCCTTGGCGCAGGCGGCGCCCATCAGGCCGATCGGGCCGGGGCCCGTCACCACGATCGTCTCGCCGGCGATCAGCCCGCCGAGCACGTCCAGCGCATACATGGCGGTACCGGAGGTGACGACCAGCGTGGCCTCCTCATCGCTCATGAACGCGGGCACTTTGACCAGCGTGTTGATGTGGTTGACCGTGTACTCAGCAAAGGCGCCGTCGGTCGTGAAGCCGTTCGCCCGGTGGCCCTTCGCCCGCTTGCTGTAGTTCAGGCAGGAGGTGTACATGCCGTGGCGGCAGCGCTCGCAGCGCCCGCACCCGGCATGGACCTCCACGGTCACCCGGTCGCCCACCGCAAACTCATCGACGCCTTCGCCCAGGGATGCGACGGTGGCCACGTACTCGTGGCCCGGCACGAAGCTGCCGTTGAAGGGCAGCTCGCCTTCGATCATGGCGGGCAGGCCGTGGGCGATAATCTCCAGGTCCGTACCGCAGATGGCGATCGCATTCACCTTGACCAGCACCTCGCCGGGGCCGGGGGTCGGGACCGGCTTTTCAACTGCGCGCAGGTCGTTCGGACCGAACAGGGCCCAGGCCTTCATGGTCTTCGGGATCGCAGCCGATTCAGGCTGCATGAGCGTAGCCATGTGGGGATGTCCTCCTTTGCGGGTGGGGTAGGTTACAGCTGCTCTTCGCGGCGGGCATCTTCGTACTGCTTGCGGCGTTCTTCCAGGTAGGTCGGAATCGGCACATCCCACCAGCCGGTGGCCGGGGTGCCGGAGTTTGGATAGGTGCGGTTGACCATGATTTCGACGAGGGCCGGGCGGCCGGTGGCCAGGGCCCGCTGAATCGCCGGCTTGATCTCCTCGGGGCGGCTGATCCGCTCGCTGTGGAGGCCGAACTCCCGGGCGACGTTGGCGAAATGCGGGGTGTAGGGCTCGCCGTCCTGCGTCTGGAACTCCACGCCGATGTGGCGCCCCTCGCCGAAGGCGTCCCACTGGATGTCCTTGATCGCCTGCCAGCCCATGTTGTTCAGGACACAGGCGACGACGGGAATGTTGTGCTGGACCGCAAAGGCCATCTCCTGCATCGTCATCGAGAAGTCGCCGTCGCCGATCACCGCCAGCACCTGCTTCTCGGGCTTCGCCACCTTGGCGCCCAGGGCCGCCGGGTAGGCCCATCCCATGGTCGAGAAGCCGCCGGTGGTCAGGTTCGTGCGGGGCTCGTAGAACGGGAACTCCGAGATGATCGCCGCCTGGACGTTGCCCGAGGAGTGGGCGATGATCGCGTCGTCCGCCACGGCACCCCGCAGCTCCAGGAGGAAGCGGGAGATCGTCACCGGGTCGGTATCCGCCTGGCGGTCCGCCATGGAGGCGAACCAGGCCTCCCGGCGCTCGCAGATCTC
>JAQBPS010000110.1 GCA_028287415.1 Bacillota bacterium
GTGGTCAACGCCGCCCGCCGCCATGCCCGCCGTGGCGCCTTCCCCCTGGTCCCGCTGGACCTGACTACCCACGACAAGGCCGATCCGACGTCCCCGACGCCGGATGAACTGGCCGCAGGCAGCGCCGAAATCGACGTTCTGCGGGCGGCGATCAGCGAACTGCCCGAGCGCCAGCGGATGCCGGTGATTCTCAGGTACTACTCGGGGCTGACGGACCAGGAGATCGGACAGACCCTCGGCGTGCCGCCGGGGACGGTCAAGTCCCGGCTCCACAGCGCCCGCAAGGCGCTGGAGCTGGCGATGGACCGGTCCTCCAGCCCCGCCGCAACCCCAGTCCTGTTGCCCGTGTCGAAATGCTGAGGAGGAACACCATGGAAAAGCAGATCATGGCAGCGCTCAGCGCTGAAGCTGATAACCTGACCCTGCCCCCGAACCTGCTCGGGCGCATCAAGCAGCAGGCTGCGCATCCGGCTCGCCGCCCGTGGTTCCGCAGCGCCCGCGGGCTGGCGGCATCGGTAGCCCTGGCGGCGGCTGTGGCAGCGGGGATCATTGTGATGCCCTCGTTCGGCCCCAACCCCAACGTGGTCATGGCCATGACGCAGGCAGTTGACAACCTCCAGCGCTACCACGGTGTGATGACTGACGGCACCGAAGTCTGGCGCGATGGCGACAAGTTCGCCGTGAAATACGCTCAGCTCGCGATCCCCGGGGCCCTTAACAGGACCGTCAGCGACGGGAATCAGGCGTGGGCCTTCAGTGAAACCACCAAGCACGCCGTGACGTACCCGCTCACCGGCGTCGAGATGGCGGTCCAGCCCAACCTGCGGGCCATCGCGGGATACGCGTTGCGGAACCCGCACCGGACCGTGGGCCAGGAGACCGTTTCCGGCCGCTCGACGACGAAGATTGAAATCTTCGCCAGCCAGGGACGCATCGTCCTGAGTTACCGAGACGCGAACATCGCGGAGGGCAAGGCGGATGGAGCGCTGCAGAGCGATAGCAATGCGGCCTGGGGTACGGCTGCAGGCGGCCCCCTGCGGGTGGACCTGCGCGGCGCCTCGCTGAAGTGGGTGCAGAACGGGCTTGCAATCACCGCCAGCACGACTCCCGGGCTATCCGACCACTACATCGCACTGGCCCGGCAGATGGCGCCGGACCTGACCCTTCCCGCCCCCGCTCAAGGCCCGGCCGGTGCGGCGAAGGTCAAGTAGACTGTCGACGTGCTAACACGATTCGCCAGAAAGGCTCCGGCATGCATGCCGGAGCCTTTCTGTGGTTGCCGGCGTTGCCGCAGCGATGGTTACATTTCGTTCACATTCGTTTCAGGTCTCGTTCAGGTTCACTCATTACGATGTACAAGTCGGCTTTCGCCGCAGGAATATCGGAGTGAGGTGCAATCATTGAATGCAAGGATTCAGACTCCAGCAGCCAGTCCTCGGCTTTCGGAAGTAGATGTTGCCAGAGCGCTCGCCGCTGTCGCCGTGGTCGCACTACATGCCATTGGTTACTCCATTTTGCGGGACGCGGCGGGATCGGCTGCGGAGCATGTTGATCAGGTCCTGCTTCTCACATTCCGCTTTGCACGCCAGGTGTTCATGTGCATATCCGGCTTCACACTCGCTTACGCCTACCGCGACCGCCCGATCAACTATCGGACGTTTGTCGCTCGCCGGGCGTGGCGAGTCGCGCTGCCCTACCTGGTCTGGTCTGGCATCTACCTGATCGTGTTCCCCCCGGACGGGATGAACTCGGCAGCGGGTTTTATCAGCGTCATACTCTATGGCACAGCCTTTTACCACCTGTACTTCGTGGTGGTGTCCGTACAATGGTACGTGATTTTCCCCTTCGTGCTGCCGCTGGCCAACCGGTTGCGCGGCCGCGCGGCGGCTGTGGCGACCGGCGCGGTCTTGGCGCTCAGTCTAGGTGTGGCTGCCTGGTTTACAGCCGGGGCCTCCCTGCCGGCCTGGGCATCCCCCCTGAATCGAGTCCTGCCGCATTGGGATGCGCTCCTGGTCTCCTACCTCGGCTACTACCTGCTGGGAACGCTGGGCGGCATTCATGCCGAAGGGGTGCTCAGCTGGCTGCGCCGCCACCTGTGGCTGGTAGCGGCAGCGATGGCCGGCCTTCTGGGCTACCTGATGCTGGACGTGGTACAAGATGGCTTTGCCCATTACAGCGAGAGCATCGACATCTTCCGACCGGCGATGGTGCTGTACGGACTGGCGGGGTCCGGCCTGCTCCTCGCCTGTGCAGGCCAGATCACCCGCGCCGGCGGAAAGGCATACACGTGGCTGCTGGCGATCAGCGGCAACAGCTTTCCCATCTACCTGGCGCACCCCCTGATTCTGTACCTGGTGGAGTCCTACATCCTCTCGCAGGTGCACAGCTATTCGCCGATCCTGTCGGCCCCGCTGATCCTCGTCGCCTTCCTCGTGCCACATGGGCTGTCGATACTGGTAAAATCCACGCCGCTCGCCCCCGTGCTGCTGGGTCAGGGTTCCTGGCGACACCCCCGGCGCGCCGACCGCGTCCGACCCGTCTGGGCGGAGCAACTCCCCTCGCACGGTGACTGAACGCCGGCAGGATGGCGCGTCAAGCGCGTCTAATCTAGGCATAGAACAGAATACTTTGGGAGGGACCACATTTGGCGATGCCCTGGTTTACGGTTCGTGCCATCGGCCCCGGCGTTTGGGTGCTCCAGGAGCCGATCGGGCGGGTGGCGCCCAGCTTTGATGTCACCTGGGTCAACATCTACCTGATTGCCGGTCGGGAACGAGCGGCCGTGATCGACTCCGGTATGGGGATGGCCGATTTGCTCCCCGTCTGCCGGCAACTGACGGACCTGCCACTGATCAATGTGTGCACGCACAGCCACTGGGACCACGTGGGTGGCAGCCACCAATTCGCTGAGCGGCTGATCCACTCCCTGGAGGCACCCCGGCTGTCAAAATCGTATCCGGTCGGCGAGATCACCCAGATCAAGGCGGCACCGGCGACGAGGGAACTGGC
>JAQBPS010000139.1 GCA_028287415.1 Bacillota bacterium
GATCCACCCTTACGCCGCCCAGTGGCTGAACTGGTCGGCGGGGTTCGGGCCAGCCAGCCGCACCGCGCCCCCTCAGGACCTGTGGTCCTATGGCCTGGCCACACGGGACCTGAACGATTAAGCGGGCAGGGGCACCGGGCCGCGCAGCTACCACCCCGCCAGCCCGGTGCCCTGCACCAGCATACCCAATAGGACTCCGGCCACCATTAGCAGGGCCGTCGGCGCCTTCAGCAGCCGGCCGACGATCACGAGCAGCATGATGCCTGCCGGCGCAAGCAGGCGGGTGTGGTCCCCGGCCTGGACGATCCGGTAGGCCAGGAACAGCACCAGGCCCATCGCATAGGGCGTCACCGCGCCCAGCCCGCTCCTGACCGCAGGCTGGCTGAACCAGGCCTTGGGCACCCTGGCGATCAGCTGCACCGCAATCCAGCTGACCACCAGCAGCCCCAGGGTGGCGGCCACCGCGCCCGTCCACCCCGCCGCATAGCTGCCGATCGCCGTCGTGAAGGCTGCGAGGGGCCCCGGCGTCGCCTGTCCGAGGGCCACACCCGCGGCAAACTGCGAGGGGGTGATCACCCCCGGACCGACCAGTTCACGCTCCAGCCCTGCCAGCAGCGAGTTCCCCCCACCGAAGGAGAGCGCAGTCAGGGAGACCACCAATAAAAAGAGTTTGACTGCCGTCATCGCGCTTACGCCGCCTTCTTTTGTGTCAGGATAGAACCAGCGAGTGCACCGCCGCCGATCACCAGCACGAGCAGCAACGTGGGATGGGCGCCCAGCAGGAGCGCCGCCAGCACCAGGAAAACGGCCGCCCGCTGAAGATTCGACTTGAGCTTGCGGACCTGGTCGATCCCCGTCGCCAGCAGCAGGCCCGCCGTCGTCCAGATCGCCCCGTTCAGCGCACCATTACTATGCGTGCTAAAATAACTGATCCGCAGGAGGATGGGCAGCAGCATCACCAGCACAAAGCCCGGCAGCAGCAGGGCGACTTGGCCCACCAGCGCCCCGATCATGCCGCCGGCCCGACCGCTGACGGCGCCCACCAGGTTTAGGAACGATGGTCCGGGCAGCAGGACGGCGAGTGCATAGATGCCGTCCACCTCCTCGCCGGTGATATCCCCGAGCTCCGCCGCTCGTTCCCGCACCCGGGGGTAGGCCGCCGCCACCCCGCCGAACACGGTCGCCCCCAGCCAGAAGCCCAGCTTCGCGATCCGCCAGATACGCCCCATGATAGCAGCCTCCCTCTCTCCGCTACCATAACCCGGTAGGGGAAATCAGGGAAATGCCGAATCGTCATATAGGTATAAGACCCATCACTCTGACGCATGGGAGGATCCCCGTGCTGCAATATTTTGAAACATTGTCCGCCGTCGCCGAAGCGGGCAGCATCTCCAGGGCCGCCGAAACGCTGCACATCAGCCAGCCGGCAGTCACGCGGCAAATCAAGGCGATGGAGCAGGAGCTGGGCGCCGTCCTGCTGACCCGCACATCGCATGGCGTCGCCCTTACCCCTGTCGGGCGCCAGGTGCTCGTCCACGCCAAGCAGGCGCTGGCAGCGGTGGCCGCGTGCCGGCGGGTCGCCGCGGAGTCCAGCCCGGGCGGCCCCGCCCGGCTGAGTGTGGCGGCCGGCAGCATGCTGACCCAGTTCGTGATCTCACCGGTGATGGCCGCCTTCAAGGCGGCGCGCCCCGAGCTGCGTGTCACCTTGCAGACAGGCCACTACCAGGAGTGCCTGGACCGGCTCAACTCGTACGAGGTCGACCTAGCGCTGATCTCGACGCCCATGATCCCCTCGGGGCTGAAGGCGAAGCCGATCTTCACCGATCCGGTGGTGATGGTGATGCCGCCGGGGTCGCCACTGGCGGCTGCCCCGAACCTGGGCCTGGCCGATCTGGAGGGCATGGCGCTGCTCGTGCTGCCGCGGGCGGCCGGGCTTCGGCAGCAGCTGACCAGGATCCTGGCGGATGCCGGCATCAACTGCCAGCTGACGGAACACCCGTCGGTCGAGACCATCAAGACCATGGTCGCGCTCGATATGGGGGTCACGCTGCTGCCGCGCTCCGCCGTGGTCGGCGAGGTAGCCCTGGGCCGGCTGGCCGCCGTGCCCCTGCGGGACTGGCCGGACCACGGACGCCCGGTGCTGGCGGTCACCCGGAGCGAGGGCACGCTGCCCGAGCCGGTGAGCGCCTTCCTCAAGGCGCTCAGGGACCGGTACGGCACCGGGGTGTAGCATCACAAAAGCGGCGCCCCTGACAGTAAAGTCGGGGGCGCCGTTGCCTTTACATGCGGTGCATCACCTTCAGATGCTCCATCCGGCAACGCTGGGTCGCAAGCTGTTCGCTCGCCGGGTCGGGGCCGAAAAGGAGCCCCAGGGTCGCCGTCAAGAAATGCAATGTGACGGTGTAAATCTGAGCCATGTGCAGTCCTCCCTCGCTGGTGCGGCGCCGCTCGCCGGGTACGCTTTTAGCTTACAGCGAGAACGGCTGCGGCCACATCGCACCGGGGGCTGACCCTCGCAGGGCCGGTGGGCGGAGGGCGCTATCGGCCCTGGGGGGGATGGTGTAAAGGTTGAGAGAAGGCACTTTTTATAGCCACGGATTTCACGGGTTACACAGATTCGAACATAAATATATAAAAAACATGTTCACCTGGTCATCTGTGTTTGGATCCTAAATCCGTGGAATCCGTGCAATCCGTGGCCATATAAAGTGCCTGCGCGCTACAACATTGTGCGCTGAGAAGTAGCTCATGAATAAATAATTTTATAGCCACGGATTTCACGGGTTACACAGATTCGATGGATTTTGTCTCGGTGTGCATCTCGAGGGCGGAACCGTGGTGTTTACATATATATTTTTAACCCCCAGTCCCACCCTTCAGATCGTCGCCGTAACGAATCAGCGCTATTGCCGGAAATCCGCGTCCTCCGCGCACTCCGCGTCAATAAAAGAAAAACTCCCGCCCTCATTTACTTGGTTCACGACACTCAGATGCTAATCGCCCCCGCACGGAAGTCGCTCGCGCCCATCGCCACGTTGATCACAGCCACCCGACCACAAGCCATCGCCCGCTGAAGCGCCGGACCAAGCTGCTCAGGCCGCTCGACGTACTCGGCGTGCGCGCCCAGGCCCTCCGCCGCCAGGTCGTAACGGGTGAAGGAAAGCGCGGTGGCGGGCGAGCGCTCCTCGCCGAACATCTGCACCTGGCCGCGGCGAATCTGCGTCCAGCCGGCGTCATTGCCGATTACCACGACAAACGGGAGCTGCTGGCGGACGGCCGCCTCCACCTCCATCAGGTTGAGGCCGGCGGTGCCGTCGCCCAGGAAGAGCAGGACCGGTGCCTCCGGCCGGGCGAGGCGGGCGGCCATGGCAAAGCCCATGCCCACGCCTAGCGTACCGAGCGGGCCGGGGTCCAGCCAGCCTGCCGGGTACTGGCGCACCCGCATGACGGATGCCGCGGTGGCGACAAAGTCCCCGCCGTCGCCGATGATGGTCGCATCCTCCGGCAGGGCGGCATCCACCTCGGCGCAAATGCGCAGGGGATCGAGAGGCGAAGCGTCAGAGGTCAGAGCCGGTGCGATCTTGCTGAACTGTTTCTCCTCAACCGCCCGCAGCAGCGACAGCCAGTCCCGGCGGGACGGCTTGTCGGCACCCAGGTCGCCCATGGTCAGCAGCTGGGCCATGACGGCACCACTGTCGCCGGGGATCGCCACGGTCGCTTCCCGATTGCGGCCGGGTTCAGCCGGGTCGAGGTCGACCTGCACCAGCCGGCACTGATCGCTCCAGGTCGGCGCTCCGCCGTAGTTCAGGCGGAAGTCCAAAGGCGTGCCGAACAGCAGCGCCAGGTCGGCCTCGGCGAGTGCGGCCTTGCGGGAGCGGCTCCAGCCGGGGGGCAGCAGGCCACGGGCCATGCCTGAGAGGTAGACCGGGGCGCCCACGGCCTCGGCGAACGCCCTTGCCGACGGCCACTGGGGCGACCAGCGAATCTGGCTGCCCACGAGCACGACGGGCCGGTCAGCCGCTTTGAGCAGTTCGGCTGCCGCCGCCACACGGTGCGGGTCGCCGGGCTGGGCCGACCGCCCGCCGTAGGGCACGGGCAGGGCGCCGGCCTCAGCGGGCTCTGCGCTCTGGAAAAGCACGTCCACCGGGATTTCCAGGTAGACGGGGCCGGGCACCCCCGAAAGCGCCTGGCGAAACGCGGTCGCCACCAGCTCGTAGATGCGCTTCGGGTCCGTCACCTGGCACTGCCACTTGGTGATCGGCTTCAGCACGCCCATCAGGTCCATCTCCTGGAGGGAGCCCTTGCCCTGGAGGCTGTGCGGCCCCTGGCCGCCAATCAGCACCAGCGGGCTCTGCGCCCGGTACGCGTTGGCGATGCCGGTCACGGCGTTCGTCACGCCCGGCCCGGCGGTGACGACGGCCACGCCGGGCCGCCCCGTCAGCCGCGCCCAGCCATCGGCAGCGAATGCGGCGGTCGCCTCGTGCCGCACATCGACCACGCGGATGCCCTCATCAATGCAGCCATCGTAAATCGCCATGACATGCCCGCCACACAGTGTGAAGAGAACCTCGACACCCTCCTGCTTCAGCGCTCGCGCCACCAGCTTACCGGCGTGGTTAAAACTCACAGGCTGACCCCTCTCGCTTTCGGTTTGTCAGTACTTTAGTTCGTATGTAGTGCATAATATTCCTGCGATTTGCCGGTCCATGGTTCGTCGCGACCCACCTGTTTTTGGTGTTCGCACGCCCTGCGCAGGAGTCAAGGCGCGCGGGTCGAATGGATTTGTGATAGGCTTTGAACGAAAGTGGCGAGGCAGATGCAGAGGACGAAATGGGCATTGGGCGTTGTTATGGCCGTCTTCGGCCTTTTGATTACTACGCAGTTCCGGGTGCAGCAGCAGGTTCCGACGACGGACGCATCACGGCTGCGCGGGGCGGATCTGGGGGTTGAGCTCCAACTGACGCAGGAGCGGCTCAAGACGGCTGAGCAGGACCGGGAGCGGATCGCCACCGAACTGGACAAGCTGAAGCAAGCGGCGAGCAACGTTCCGGCTGCGATTGACAACACGCCGCTGGAGATGCTCGCCGGGACCGTTCCGCTGAAGGGTCCGGGGGTACTGGTCACGCTCACCGGGAACGCCGACCCGGCTGTGAAGGGCAGCCCGCAGGATGAGGACCTGTGGCGGGTAGTCAACGAATTGCTGGCTGCCGGGGCCGAGGGCGTGGCGATCAACGGACAGCGCTTCACGGCGCTGTCGGGCATCCGGAATGTCGGCCAGCGGGTGATGATCTATCAGACGCTGACGGCGCCGCCGTTTGAGATCGCGGCAGTGGGCGACCCGGCTGTCATGGAGGCCGCACTCAAGCTGCGAGACGGGGTTACGGCCGCGCTGGCGCGATACGGCATCAAGCTGACGGTGGTGCGGAGCGAGACGATCCAGCTGCCGGCCTTCCGGTCGATTCCGACGTTCCGCTTTGCTAAGCCGGCCCGCTAATGGGGCTGTGCGCGAGCGCCCTGCCCGGGTGAACCCGGGCAGGGCGCTTTCTCATTGCTACGGCATCATCAGGATGCGGGCCAGTTCAGCCGGACGGTCAAGCATGATCAGGTGGTCGGTGTCGGGCATGGCGGTCACCCGGCCCTCGCGCGGCTTGTGGCAAATTGGGCGACCCGCCCGAGCCCGGATCCCGACCCCGGGTCCACCAGAAGATGTGCAGCAGTAGCCAGATCAACTTCCCCGATGCTGAGATACCGGGGGCCAACAGAAGAGAGCGTGGGACCAATTTGCCCGACGGTATCTGGTAGGTATTTCTATCTAACC
>JAQBPS010000102.1 GCA_028287415.1 Bacillota bacterium
CAGCGACATCGGCGTCGACACAGGCCGTCGCAAACAGGGGTGAGGCCAGCGAAAGCTTGCCCCACAAGTAGCCCTGCACATTACCACTCAATTCGATCGGCTGAATCACCTCGAGCGCCCCAGCCAACTCGCGCAGGCGGGGAGTCACCGAGCCGTCCAGCTCGCCGATCACGAACGCAGCTGGACCGCCGTACATGATCTCCCCCGGCCCATGATAGTCAGCTGTGAAGTTAATGAATGCACCAACGGTGCGCACCTTGCCTACAACAGCGGCAATCTTCGGCTCTTCCAAGCCGTTTTGCAGGGAGAGAACATAGCCGTCCTCCGCCAGGAGCGGGGCGATCGTCGCCATGGCACTCCCGGTGTGCATCGCCTTGACGCACAGGAAGACCACACCGAGCGGCCCGCTCAGTTCCTGCGGGAGGCAGGCTTTGACGGGCGCCGAAAAGTCCGCCTTACCCTTCAGGGTGAGGCCCCGTTCCTGCATGGCCTTGACATGGGCCGCGTCCAGGTCAACCATGGTGACATCGTGGCCGGCCCGGGCCAGAAAGGCGCCCACAGAGCCACCGATGGCACCGCTGCCCACGATTGTGACCTGCATCGGGCTACACCTGCCCCTGCTGGCTCACATGCCACCGGGCCATCTCCTCCAGCGTAGTGAACCAGACGCCCGGGAGGGAGCGCATGTACTGAATCAAGGTTTCCAGCATGGCAATGCGGGAAGCACGCCCGCTGATCCAGGGATGACAGGTAACGATGAAGCAGCCGTTCTCCTCATACATCGCCTTGAACTCCTGGCTCCACATCCGCAGCACCCGATCGGGCTCCGCAATCGCATTAGTGGCGCCGTACACGTGGCGGTAGAAGGGAGCATCATCCATGAGCCACTGAATCGGCAGTTCGGCCAGCGGGCCCTTGGGGGTGTCGACCCAATACGGGATGTCATTGCCCATCAGGGAGCTGTCGTAGAGGAAGCCATGCTCCTTCAGCAGCGTCGGCGTGCCCATGTTCAGCTCCCAGGAAGGCGAGCGATAGCCCACGGGGCGCACACCGACCGTCGTCTCCAGCAGCCGCAGCGACTCGGCCAGCACATCTTTCTCAGCGGCGGGATCGAGGTGGTCGAGCGCCTCATGGACGTTGCCGTGCGCACCGATCTCATGCCCGGCATCCCGGATCGACTTGACCGCTTCCGTATGGTTGGCTGCGACCCAGCCCGGGACATAGAAGGTGGTCTTCAAGTCGTAGCGGTCCATCAGCTTCAGAATGCGCGGCACACCCACCCGCGGGCCGAAGCGCCGCTCCTCGAGCCCAGCCAGGGAAGTCGCAGCCTTCTGAGGCTCCCGGAACAGGAAGGCCGATTCGGCATCGAAGTCAAACGTGACAGCCACTGCGCAGCGATAACCTTCCGGCCACTGATATCGCATCGAGCTACGCCTCCTGATTTTTGAGCGTTGGGACCGGTCTCAGGCGTCCTTCAGCCGTGGATCTAGGGCATCCCGCAGGCCATCGCCCAGGAGATTGAAAGCCAGAACCGTGATGGCAATGGCCAGACCGGGAATCGTGGCGATGTGCGGGGCTGTGCGCAGATAGTTCCGCCCGGCGCTGACCATGATGCCCCAGGAAGCCGTCGGGGGCTGAGTCCCCATGCCCAGGAAGCTGAGGGCGGCCTCCATCGTGATGGCTCGGGCAATGTAGAGCGTCCCGTAGATAATGATCGGCGAGATTGAATTCGGCAGCACGTGCCGCCAGAGGATGCGGCGGGTGTCGGCCCCCAGCGCCCTGGCCGCCTCCACAAACTCGCGCTGCTTGAGCGAGATCACCGAACCGCGGATCAATCGAGCGAAGGATGGCAAGGTCCAGATCGCGATCGCCAGCTGCGTATTGACTTCACCGGGGCCGAGGGCGCTGACAATGGCGATGGCCAGCAGCAGGTACGGGAAGGCGAGGAGGATGTCCATGATGCGCATCAGCAGCTCGTCCAACCAGCCGCCGACAAAACCGGCGATCATGCCGATGGCGACGCCGCCCACCATACCGATGCCAGTGGCAATCAGGCCGACCCGAAGCGCCACCCGGGCGCCCCAGATCGTGCGGGAGAGCATGTCTCGCCCAAACTCATCGGCACCGAGCAGGAATTTGCCCCCCGGCAGGGCCCGCCGGTCAGGCAGGCTCTGCACGTTCGGGTCATGAGGGGCGAGGTAGGGTGCAAAAATGGCCGCCAGCAGGAGCAAGATCACCACCACGAGTGCGGCCACGGCGAACTTATTACGCCGGAAGCGGCGCCAGAATTGGCTCAGCGTCATGGTCGTCCCCCTACTCGTAGCGAATGCGCGGGTCAAAGAAGCCGTAGCAGAGGTCCGTTGCCAGGTTGACCACGACAAAACAGGTGGCCAGCACCAGCACCGAGCCCTGCACCATCAGCAGGTCCCGCGACATGATCGCCCCGACCATGGCACGGCCAATCCCAGGCCAGGAGAAGACCGTTTCGGTCAGGACAGCTCCGCCCAGCATCAGCCCCACCTGGAGGCCGAGCACGGTCAGAATTGGCACGAATGCGGCTTTGAGCGCATGCCGGAAGATCACCGTGCGGTCAGGGACCCCCTTCGCACGCGCCGTGCGGACAAAGTCCTCCTGCAGCACGTCCAGCATGCTCGAACGGGTCATGCGGGAGACCATGGCCACCGAGTTGAGCGCAAGGGTAAAGCCGGGCAGGATGTAGCTCATCAGGCCGTTGTCCATGCCGCCCACCGGGAAGATCGGTAACTTGTAGGCCAGGTAGTAAATCAGCAGCAGGCCGGTCCAGAAGACGGGCATGGAGAGGCCGAGCAGGCTGAGCAGCGTGGCCGTATGATCGAACCAGGAATTCCGCTTCACCGCTGAGAGCACACCGGCCGGAATGCCCATCAGCATCGTGAACAGCAGTGATATGGCCCCGAGCTTGATGGTCGGCAGAATCGAATCAGCGATCTCTGTGGTCACGGGCCGCCGGCTGCGGTAGGACTTGCCCAGGTCACCCGTGACCACGCGCTCAACGTAGGTCACATATCGCTGCATAAACGGCCGGTCAAGGCCCAGCTCGGTCCGCAGTGCCTGGCGCTGCTCCCGGGTGGCGGTATCGCCCAGCAAGATCAGTGCCGGATCGCCGGGTACCAGACTCATCACCGTATGGATGACGAAGGTGATACCAAGCAGCACGGGCACCAGCCAGAGCAGCCGCTTTATGAGATAACGCCCCATGCTGTGCCTCCCCTGCTACTTGTTCAGCCAGACGCCGTTGAAGCGCACGTAGTACTCAGCCGGGTGGCCAACGTACCCCTTGACATAGTTCTTGAGGACTGCAATCTCCTGCGTCTGGTAAACCGGGAGCCAGACCACGTCGTCCACAATCAGCTCCTGAGCCGTCTCGTAGGCGGCCTTCCGCTTCGCCTGATCGAGGGAGGTGCGGGCCTCGTCCAGCAGCCGGTCAACCTCGGCATTCTTGTACCGGTTGTACTGAGTGCCGGCAGGCGGGGCGTTGGCGGAATGGAACTGCGAGTAGATGCCAAAGTCAGAGTCGCCGGTCATGGTGACCCAGCCCATCGTGTAGAGGTTAAAGGTCGGATCTTCCTTGGCGAGTGCGGTCAGGTGAGCGGCCCACTCCCGGAAGTACGGCTTCACCTTGATGCCCAGCTTTGTTAGCTGGTCCTGCACGGCCTCGGCGATCTCCTTGTCCTTCAGGTCACGGCCCTGGGAGAACCAGAAGCTGAGCTCAAGAGGCTTGCCGCCCTTCTGCCAGATGCCGTCGGAGCCCTTGGTGTAGCCCGCCTGCTTGAGCAGCTCGGCGGCCTTGCTGACGTCGAAGTTGTACTTGGCCTCGAGGCCGACATCCTTGTAGCCGAAGATCGCCGGGGCCACGATTCCCTTCGCCGGGAGCATCTGCCCCTCGACCACGAACTCGTTGATCGCCTTCATGTCGATCGCGTGCGAGAGCGCCTGCCGGACCAGCTTGTCGTTCGTGGGCGCCTGCTGCATGTTCAGGCCGATGTAAAGAATCCGCAGCCCGGGCGTTGACACGACGTTCGTCTGCTTGTCGGACTTGAGCCGGTTCATCTCCGACGGTGCGGGCTGGAGTAAGAAATCGATGTCGCCACGGTCAAAGGCGATCATGCGGGCGCCTTCCTCCGGGATCACCTTGAAGATGACCTTGTCCAGATTGGGCTTCGAGCCCCAGTAGTCGTCGTTGCGGGCAAGGGTGATCGAATCGTTGGTCTTCCACTCCTGGAACTTGAACGGGCCGGTGCCGACGGGGTTGCGGCCAAAGTCGTCGCCGTACTTCTGCACTGCGGTCGGGCTGACTATGCCGGCGACGAACACCATCGTCAGGTTGTTGAGCAGCGGAGCGAACGGTGTGGCAGTGATGATATCCACCGTGTTCTCATCGATCACCTTGGCGCCGGTGACCGGGCCGAGCCAGGAGCGGCCGCGGGCTGGCTTCTTGGGGTTAATCACCCGCTCAATGGTGAACTTGACGGCCTCGGCGTTAAACGGGGTGCCGTCCTGGAACTTGACGCCGGTCTTCAGATGGAAACGCAGGGTGGTGTCGCCCACCCACTCCCACTTTTCAGCGAGACCGGGCTGGACCTGCATCTTTTCATCGAGGTTGACCAGGGGCTCAAAGATGTTGTTGTAGACCCAGACTTCCGGAGCCGTCGTGGCCAACTGCGGGTCCAACGAGATCGCGTCCGTGGGCCGGCCCACAGTGATCGTGCCGCCCTTCTTGGGCTGACCGCCGCCTGCCGCCTCGTTGCTGTTCCCACCAACCGGTGCCGCCTGCTTGCTGCCGCAACCGGCCACAACCAACATGGCGGAGGCTAGTACAAAGGCGAGGAAGCGAGTCGTGATACGTCCGTGCTGCATGTAGCAAATCCCCCTTTTGTGCGCGGTGTCTGTCGGATCATCAGTCGATGTACTGCCCACCATTGACATCCATCGACTCCCCGGTAATCCAATCACTGCCTGGCGAGGCGAAGAAAAGAACGGCTGCCGCGACGTCGTCGGGCTGGCCGACCCGGCCCTTTGGAATGGTCTTGAGGATCTCGGCAACCTCGGGGCCCTCGGTGATCCACTTCGTGCCGCGGGCGTGGATGAGCCCGGGGCAGACGGCGTTCACGGTAATGGAGGGCGAAAGCTCCTTGGCCAGGCCCTTCGTCAACCCCAGAACACCGGCCTTGGCCGCTGCGTAAGCTGACTTGCTCACGGTGGCAGGCGGACCCCCACCATGCTTGGCGGAGATGGAGGCGGTGTTGATGATCCGGCCCCAGCCCTGCGCCTGCATGTGGGGAGCGAGGCTGTGCGCCCAGCTCCAGGCGCTGCCCAGATTGTTGGCGACGATCTTGTCAAAGTCGGGTCGCTCAAGCTCCCAGAGCCAGCGGGGATCACCGCCGCCGGCCACATTGACGAGGATATCAACATGGCCGAACGCAGCGATTGCTTTATCGGCGAGGTCGCGCACCACGGCATCGTCCGCGCAGTTGCCGATGAGCACCAGGCTCTTGCGGCCGAGTGCGCGCACCGCGGCAGCCCGCTCGGCCCCCGGCTCGGGCCGAATGTCCACAATGATCACATCAGCACCTGCCCGCGCCAGCGCCATCGCACTGGCACCGCCGATATCGCCGCCCCCACCGGTCACCAGGGCCACCTTGCCGGTCAGGTCGTAAAAGGGATGCATATGACTCCTCCTGCTTCAGGATTTGGAACCGTAGATGCCGAGTCGATCCCAGGCGGACTGGGCTCGGGCAATGGCGGTGACACTG
>JAQBPS010000228.1 GCA_028287415.1 Bacillota bacterium
CAAAGGCGGTCGGCGTGCTGGGCGGCTACGTCGCCGGCCCGAAGGCCCTGATCGAGCTGCTGTGGCACAAGGGGCGCCCGTTCCTCTTCTCGACCTCCCACCCGCCCGGGGTGGCCGCCGCTTGCCTCAAGGCGATCGAGATCATGGAGCAGGAGCCCCAGCTGATCGACCGGCTGTGGGCGAACACCCGCTACTTCAAGGAGCAGCTGTCGGCGCTCGGCTTCAACACCGGCAAGAGCGACACCCCGATCACGCCGGTGATCGCGGGGGACGAGGTCAAGGCGATTCAGCTCTCCGACCGGCTGCTGGCGGAGGGGGTCTTTGCGCAGAGCATCGCCTTCCCGACCGTCCAGAAGGGCAAGGCCCGGGTCCGGACGATCGTGACCGCCGCCCACACCCGCGCCGACCTCGATGAGGCCCTGCAAGCGTTCAAAAAGGTCGGCCGGGAACTCGGCCTTATCTAGCTCCCTGCAATGCAACAATTTGGCAGTGAAAACAAACGCCCCGGGCCTGGCAAGGCCCGGGGCGTTCCGATCGGGATTTGATCACGACGCAGCGCTTGCCGGTTCCGGGGTCCGTGCCAGCAGCCAGGCGCCGACCAGTCCCAGCACCACGAGGCCGGGCAGACCCACCGCGCCGCCCAGCAGGCCGGGGGTGGGCAGGGCCTTGTCGGGCGCCACCCGAAGGCGGCAGGCACGGCCAGCCAGACCGCCAGGTAGGGCTTCCAGGCGCCGAACTTGAGGCCCGCCGAGGCAAAGCCTTCCCGGGTGACCCAGCGCCGCACGATGAAGGCGGAGAGGGCGGGGAGGAGCATCGCCGTCAGCAGCGTCAGGGTGGTGGCTGTGGAGCCCTGGTCAAACCGGGTGCCCCGGGCCAGGCATCCTCCTCAGTGGGACCCCAGGCGTTGCGCAGTGATTCTATGCCCGGACTGTCACCCTGTCAACAGCATTGTGGAAGGAGTTTGATTTTTTTCACCGCGATTCGACAATACAGCGTGTACACGCAACTGTATAATCATCTGGAGTAGTTGATGACTGGGAGGGGAAGCAAACGTGAACGATACGCAGTACGGGGCGCAGGTGCGGCAACGGCTCCTTGATCGTGACTTTGTCGAGTTGCCCGCCCCTGCTGACCTGGCCGCACGCTATACCCTGACCATGGAGCGCCGGGAGTCCTGGGGGCGGCTGCTCCTGGCGGTGGCGCCCATGGGCAGCGGTGACCAGCCTGCGGCGCGCGAAGCCCTGGTGAATGCGTCCGCGGCGTGGGTCCGCAATCTACAGCGGCGGGGAGAGGCGCCCTGCTACCTGATTCTCGTCTTTCCGTTTGCCCGGCGGGTGCCGGATGCGCTCTCGGCGCTGGTCAAGGCCCTGCGCCAGGACGACCCCCGGCAGCGGTGGGGCGTGGTCCCCTGGACGGCGGATCTGGAGGTCGAGCTGGTGGATCGGCACACCGGCTTCCCCCGGGTCGACGACGCCATCGCCCGTGCCCTCACGGAGGTGGAGCACAGCGCAGCAGCCGAGAGCTGGGGGCGGCTGACGGGCCCCCGGATCGGCCGGGGTCCGCTGTTACGCATCAACATGGGCCACATGCCCGCCACCCGGCTGATCCTCGCCGCCACCATCAGCTACTACCTCTGGGTGGGCATGCTCGGCGGCGGGCTCCCGGCGATCCTGAACGGCCCCGACGCCGCGACGCTCGTGCGGTGGGGGGCGAACGATACGGTGCACGTCTTCGGGGCGGGGGAGCAGTGGCGGCTGTTCACCTACCTGCTGCTGCACGGCGGGCTGCTCCATCTGGGGCTGAATATGTGGGTGCTCTGGAGCATCGGCCGCCATGTGGAAATGGTCTATGGGGCGGGCCGCACGGGGTTCATCTACGTGATCGCCGGCGTGGCGGGGGGCATCGCCAGCGTGGCCGTGCGTTCCACGCCGGTGCTGAGCGTGGGGGCGTCGGGCGCCGTCCTCGGGCTGATGGGGGCGCTGCTTTACTTCGCGCTGGCCCTGCCGGGGCGCCGGATGGACTGGCGGCAGCTCATGGGTCCGGTCGTCATCAACCTGATGTTCGGCTTCTTCTTTCCCGGCGTTGATAACTACGCCCACATCGGCGGGTTCATCGGGGGCGTGGCGGCGGCCTTTCTCGCCGGCATCCCCGGGGAGCGCCGGACGTGGCGGTTGGCGGCGATGGCAGCGGCCGGCCTGGTTGTGGCGCTGCTCCTGGGCGGCGTGCTGCCGCTCCCGCGGATCAGCCCGTGAAGCGCCCCTGCCGGGTCGCCGGTCAGTTCACGCGACAGGGTTGTCGACAGGCCTAATTTTTGGTACGATAATGCGAGTCTGGCATCCGTTTCGTGCAAAGGAGAGTCGGCATGGCTGCTGTGCTGGTCATTCACGGCCCGAACCTGAACCTGCTCGGTCAGCGGGAGCCCGCCGTTTACGGCACGACCACCCTCCCGCAGATCGACGCCGGGCTGCGCCAGCTCGGCTCCGGGCTGGGCGTTACCGTGGAGTGCATGCAGTCCAACCACGAGGGCGACATCATCGACGCCATCCAGGCCGCCCGCGGGCGGTACGGGGCGATCGTGCTTAACCCGGGCGCCTTCACGCACTACAGCTTGGCAATCCGCGACGCCATTGCGTCGGTGGCGCCGCTGCCGGTGGTGGAGGTGCACCTCTCGAACACGCACAGGCGGGAGGAGTTCCGCCGGCATTCCGTTGTCGCAGGCGTGGCCGCGGGGACGATTGCCGGGTTCGGTGCGGAAAGCTACTCCCTGGGGCTGCGGGCTGCCGTCGGCCTCATGACGACATCGATAGGGAACGAGGGATAATCGCGATGGCAAACACCCGGCTGGAGAAGGTCCGTGCTGCCCTGGCGGAGCGGAACCTGGACGCGGTCCTGGTCTACAAGCCCGAGAACCGGGCCTACCTTAGCGGCTTCACCGGCACTGCGGGCTGGCTGCTGATCACCCCGGCCAAGGCCTGGCTGATCACCGACTTCCGCTACGCGGAGCAGGCTGCGACCCAGGCGCCCGCCTTTGAAGTGATCAAGCCCGAGAGCACGGTCGCCGCGCTGCTGGCCACGTTATGTGAGCAGCACCAGATCAATCGCCTCGGCATCGAGGGCGATTACGTCACGGTGGACGACTACAGCGCGTATGAGCAGGCGCTGGGCGAGCGGGACCTGGTCTCGATTGCCGGCACCATCGAAACGCTGCGCATGATCAAGGACGAGGCAGAACTCACCCTCATGCGGCGGGCGGCGGCCATCGCCGACGAAACCTTCTCCCACATCCTCAGCTACATCAAGCCGGGTGTCGCCGAGCGCGACATCGCCGTTGAGATGGAATACAAAATGAAAAAGCTGGGCGCCGAAGGGCTGGCTTTCGATATCATCATTGCCTCCGGCGTGCGCTCAGCAATGCCGCACGGCGTCGCTTCCGACAAGCAGATCGCGGCCGGCGAGCTGGTCACCCTGGACTTCGGCGCCATTTACCAGGGCTACTGCTCGGACATGACCCGCACGGTCATGGTGGGGGAGCCGAGCGCACAGCAGCGGGAGATCTACGCGATCGTCCTCGAGGCGGAAAAGCGCGGCGTTGCCGCCACCCGGGCGGGCATCAACGGCAAGGAGCTGGACGAGGTCTGCCGGGGCTATATCCGGGAGCACGGCTATGCCGAAGCGTTCGGTCACAGCACCGGGCACGGGGTCGGCCGCTACATTCATGAGGGGCCCAAGCTGAGCGTGCGCGGCGAAACGGATCTGCTCAAGCCGGGCATGGTCGTGACGATCGAACCGGGCATCTACCTGTCAGGCTGGGGCGGCGTCCGCATCGAGGACATGGTCCTGGTGCAGGAGAACGGCTGCGAGTCCTTCAGCAAGTCGCCCAGGGAGCTGAAGATCCTTTAAGTTGCTCAGCACCCCGGTGGGAGTGACTCCCACCAGGGTGATTTATCTCACAACTGCACTTTTTACGCGGAGGGGACTTTCACATGATTTCAGCGAGCGAAATTCGTAAAGGCACGACTGTGGAGATCAACGGCCAGGTCTGCCAGGTCATCGAGTTCCTACACGTCAAGCCGGGCAAGGGTGCGGCGTTTGTGCGCGCCAAGATGAAGAACGTTCAGACCGGCAGTGTCGTTGAGACCACCTTCAACCCCTCCGAGAAGTTCCCGAAGGCCCAGGTTGAGCGCCTGGAGTTCCAGTTCCTCTACGCCGGCCAGGGCGTCTGGACCTTCATGAATACCGAGAACTACGAGCAGATCGAGCTCGCCGAGGACCAGGTCGGTGACGCCAAGAACGACCTCCTCGAGAACATGAGCGTGCAGATCTCGACGTGGAAGGGCAACATCATCGGCATCGACCTGCCCAACACCGTTGAGCTGAAGGTTGTCGAGACTGAGCCCGGCTTCAAGGGCGACACCGCTCAGGGCGCCACCAAGGCCGCCACGCTGGAGACTGGCTACGTTGTCAACGTGCCGCTCTTCATCAACACTGGCGAGGTGCTGAAGG
>JAQBPS010000330.1 GCA_028287415.1 Bacillota bacterium
CGCCCCCGGCTGGAGGGCGCCCTCATTCTGGACGAGCCCGCCAAGCACGTCAGCGACGACTTCATCCAGCCGACGGCCCAGTTCCTCAAGACAATCAGCGACTTCTTCGGTCGCCAGGTGATCATGGTGACCCACGATGACCACCTCGCCGAGACAGCCGAGGTCGCTTACCGGGTCGTCCTCCGGGATGACCACTCGGTCGCGACGAGAGTCGGTTAACTACTACTGCGGTTCGGGAGGCGCGATTGCTAATGCCAGAGCACAAGCAGTTCGGGACCCGGGCGGCCCACGCCGGGCGCATCGACGTACCGACTACGACCCGTCCTGTATCAATGCCAATCTACCAGACATCCGTCTACGCCTTTCCGGACCTAGACCTCGTGGAGGCCGTGCAGGAGGGGCGGGAGAAGGGCTATCTCTACGCCCGCAACGGCCAGCCAAACGCTGAGGCGCTCGAAGTCGCCTACGCCGAGCTGGAGGGCGGCGAGGCGGGGATCTCAGCCGCCACAGGCATGGGCGCCATTTTCGCCGTCCTTTTCGGCCTGCTGGAGGCGGGGGCGCACGCGGTCGTCACCCGGGACATCTACGGTGCGACCTACGCCCTGTTTGAGCAGCAGCTCTCCCGGTATGGCGTCAACCGGACCTACGTCGACACGAACGACCTGGGCGCCGTGGCGGCGGCGATCCGCCCGGAGACCAAGCTTGTGTACGTCGAGTCGATCAGCAACCCGACCGTCAAGGTGGCAGACCTGCCGGGGCTGGCGCAACTTTGCCGCGAGCGCGGGCTAAAGCTGGTGGTCGACAATACATTCGCCTCGCCCTTTGTGCTGCGGCCGCTGGAGCACGGCGCCCATGTCGTCATCTCCAGCGCAACGAAATTCCTCGGCGGCCACAGCGACCTGATGGCCGGCGTCGCCGCCGGTGAGCGGGAGTCGCTCACGAAAATCCGGCAGGCGCTGGTGCTCAATGGCGCGATGCTGGACCCGTTCGCCGCCTGGCTGACGGTCCGGGGCACCAAGACGCTGCACCTGCGCGTGGAGCGGCAGTGCAGCAACGCCCTGGCGCTGGCCCGCTTCCTGAATGGGCACCCGAAGGTAGAGGTTGTCAACTACCCCGGTCTGGCTGGGCATCCGCTGCTGCGGAACGGGGCAGGGGCAATGCTCAGCTTTGCGGTGCGGGGTGGTCTGGCAGCAGCGAACCGGCTGATCCGGGGGCTGGAGCTGGCCGAATTCGTCCCCTCCCTGGGCGACGTCACAACCACGGTCTCACACCCGGTCCTGACCAGTCACCGTGCCATGAGCCCCGAGCAGCGGGCCGGGCTGGGCATCACTGAGAACCTGGTGCGGGTCTCGACGGGCATCGAGGCCGTAGAAGATATCATCGCGGACTTTGACCGGGCCCTGTCTGGCGTCTGATCCAGAAAAAAACGGGGGAAAGGGGGGAACCATAGTCCGGCGTTTGGCGGGGTAGGCTAATCGCAGTCAAGGATGACTGCGTATCTCGCTATAACGGGAAGGGGTTGACGAAAATCCGTAAGCTATTTGGCGCGCTCCAGCAGATTGGCCGGGCGCTGATGACCCCGGTGTCAGTACTGCCGGCGGCAGGCTTGCTGATGCGCCTGGGGCAGCACGACGTGCTTAACAATCCGCTGATCAGGAACGCGGGCGGAACGCTCTTTGAAAACCTGCCGGTCCTCTTTGCGGTTGCGGTCGCAATGGGCATGGCCGGCGGCGATGGTGTAGCGGCACTGGCCGGTCTCGTCGGGCATCTGGTGCTGACCGCGGTGCTGACGCAGATGAATCCCAACATCAACATGGGCGTATTCTCCGGGATTATTATCGGCGTGACGGCAGCGCTCCTGTATCGCCGTTACCATGACATCAAGCTGCCGTCCTACCTGGGGTTTTTCGCCGGCAAACGGTTCGTGCCGATTGTGACCGCACTGGCCGCACTGATCCTGGGGTACGCCTTCGGCTACATATGGCCGCCGATTCAGGTTGGCATCAATGCTGCCAGCCGGGCGGCCCTTAACTCCGGTGCGGCCGGGCCGTTTTTCTTCGGCTTCGGGCAGCGCATCCTGATCCCGTTCGGCTTGCACCATATCTTCTACCAGCCGTTCTGGTTCGAATTCGGCCAGTTCCGAACGGCGACGGGTGCAATCGTGCGCGGCGATATTCCCCGGTTCTTTGCGGGGGACCCGACGGCCGGGCGCTTCTTGAGCGGACTTTTCCCGTTCATGCTGTTCGGCCTGCCGGCGGCGGCGCTGGCGATGGTGCATGAAGCAAAGCCGGAGCGGCGCCGGGTGGTGGGCGGCATCATGGCATCGGCCGCACTCACCTCGTTCCTGACGGGCATCACCGAGCCGATCGAGTTCGCCTTCGCATTCGTGGCGCCGGTGCTGTTCGTCATCCACTCGATTTTCGCCGGGCTGTCGTTTGTCGTGCTCGACATGCTGGGCGTCCGGCATGGCTTTACATTCTCGGGTGGGTTCATCGACTATGTACTGAACTGGGGCCTGGCGACCCGGCCGATTCTGATCATACCGGTGGGCCTGGTCTTTGCCGTGATCTACTACTTCGGCTTCCGCTGGGCGATTCGCAAGTGGAACCTGCCGACGCCGGGGCGTGAACCGGCTGATGCCGAAGCGGGCACAGGGGCGGCGGCGCCAGCGCCAGCGAAGGATGGCGGCACCCGTCCGGCGCAGATCCTCTCCGCCCTGGGCGGAAGCGAGAACATCGAGGTGCTCGATGCCTGCATCACCCGCCTGCGGGTGACCGTGCGGGAAAAGAACGAGGTTGACACCAAGGAACTGAAGCGCCTGGGCGCCGCCGGTGTCCTTGAGGTCGGCAACAACCTCCAGGCGGTCTTCGGGACGGAGAGCGACAGCCTCAAGGAGCAGATCAAGGATCTGATGGCAGGCCGGCAGCCGGCGACCCCGACCCAGGCCGGCGGCAAGGGCGCGGCGCCGACCCAGGCCGGCGGCAAGGCGTTGGCCCCGACCCAGGCCGGCGGCAAGGCGGCGCCACCGACCCAGACCGGCGGCACCGCACCGGCGCCGGACGTCCCGGCCTGTCCGATCGCCGTCGGTGTCGACGTGGTTGCGCCCATGTCCGGCGAGATCCGCCCGCTCTCCGACGTGCCCGACCCGGTCTTTGCCGAGAAGATGATGGGCGACGGCTTCTGCGTGTTCCCCACATCCGGGCGGGTGGTTGCCCCCGTCAGCGGCAAGGTGATCACGCTCTTCCCGACCCATCATGCGATCGGATTGCGGACCCCGGACGGCCTGGAATTGCTCGTGCACGTCGGGGTTGATACGGTCAAACTACAAGGCGAGGGCTTCAAGCCGCTGGTGGCGGAGGGCGCCGACGTGGAGGCCGGCCAGCCGCTCCTGGATGTTGACCTGGAGCAGATTCGCAAGAAGGTCCCATCCATTGCGACCCCGGTCGTTTTCACCAACCTGGAAGGGCGCGAGTGGCGCTTGTTGGAGAAGGGCAACGTGGTCGCTGGCTTCGTTGTCGCATCGGTGGATCCGCCAAAGGCATAAAAGATCCCCCTGCTGAGTGCTGCTCAGCAGGGGGATTCCTTATCGCCATTTGTGGAGTTCGTACAAGAGGTGACCCTTCGATCGGGATGCTTCGATCAGGCGCTCGGTCTGAAACTGCTCGGCGCCCGGGTACCACGGCGTGCCCGGTTTTGCTGCCGCCGCCCGCACAATCGAGAACGTCAGTCCAAACAGCGTGAAGCACATGAGGCTGTCCCCCTTTGCGATCACCTTTGTCCCATCTCTAGACTACCGCGCTTGGGAACATCTTCACAAATGAAGATTAGGAATTATACAAATAGGCGAAGGGCATGGCGGCGCGCAGGGAAACAAATTGTCGCTCGGCGCCCACCCCTCTCAGCCGGCGCCCAGGGTAAAGGGGAGTGCGCTCTGCCGCCCTTTCACTTGTTAGGGTATACTGGGAAACATGAGTACTTACGATGTCATTATCATTGGCGGAGGCCCGGCCGGCCTGATGGCCTGCGTCGCCGCCGGGCGGGCAGGCGCCCGGGTCCTGCTCCTGGAGAAGGGGAACAAGCTTGGCCGCAAGCTGATCATCTCCGGCGGCGGCAGGTGCA
>JAQBPS010000333.1 GCA_028287415.1 Bacillota bacterium
GCGAGTTGACCCAGATGCTGTGGACGTCCTTATTCCACAGGATCACGAAGTGGTCCGGCGCCACCCCGTCCAGGTCCTGACGGGTCGGCCAGCGTCCCCAGGTGTTGGCGTTGAAGCCCATGCCCCGGATCCAGGTGCCGGGAGCGGTGCGTGCAGCACGCTCCCGCACCAGCGCCAGTGCCGCCTCCAGGGAGTCAGCCCCGTCAAGGTTCAGGTCGGTCAGCCCGAAGCTGAACAGGGAGAAGTGCACGTGCGCATCGATCAGGCCGGGGACGACAGTCTGCCCGCCAAGGTCGACAACCTGGTCTGCCGGACCCAGAAGTCCGGCCAGCTCAGCCCGCCCGCCCACGGCGAGAAACCGACCGCCCTCCACCACGAAGCCGTCAGCCACTGGCCGGGCCGCATCCACCGTCAACACGCACCCATTCCGATAAAACGTGCGCACAGCGCTATCCCCTTTTGCGCAGACTATGCCCGAGGTGATTACATGGACCAGCAACCTGAGAAAGAGCCGGCCCAGCAGGGGCGCAACCTTACGCCGCCGACCGTCGATGTAACCGACCAGGTGCAGAGAACCGCGCCCGACTCCGAACTCCGCAATCACGGCATCTACTTCTTCGGCGAGAAGGGCAGCCCCTACCAGGAAGAAGTCAACAAACAGAGGTGAAAAAGGCAGAGTCCGGCCAAAGCCGGACTCTGGCTATTTGCCTAGCACCAGTGGTACCAGATCCGCCGGGCGCTGGATCCAGAAGTCCGGGCCCGACCCGGTCAGCGACTCCCGCCCCGTGACGGACCACGCCACCGCCGCCGTTTTCAGCCCTGCGTTCTTGCCGCACAGGATGTCGAACCGGCTGTCGCCCACCATCAGCACATCGTGGCCCGGCGCAACCCCCAGACGCCGGAGCGCCAGCAGGGCCGGCTCCGCATCGGGTTTGTGCTGTTCGGTCTCATCCATGCCGACGACGGTGTCGAAGAACTCCTCCAGCCGGCTGACGCGGAGGCCCCGCCGGGCCATCTCATGGAATTTCGATGTGACAATGCCAAGCTTGATATCCGCCGCCTTGAGCGCCGTGAGCGCTTCCAGCACCCCGTCGAACTGACGGATCAGGAAGTCATGGTTGGCCACATTGAACGTACGGTAAAAGTCGGTCAGCTCCCCTGCGCGCTCCTGCGAATAGCGCTCCATGGTGGTGATCAGCGGCTCGCCGAAGTACTGGTGGATCTCCTCGGCGTCCACCTCGCGCCCCAGCTTCTCCCGGAACGTGTGCTGGAACGAGCTCACGATGAGGTGGTTGGTGTCGATCAACGTCCCGTCCAGATCAAACAGGACGACTGAAAATGGCATGTAAGACCCTCCTATACTGGAATGATTCGCCCTTGACAGACCCGCCCCTCCTCCCGGTAATCTCGCTGTGCGCAAAAAGGCAGGGAGAACGGGCCTGCCGAATTGGCATACCACAGGGGGTGTGCGCATGGGCCAGGTGGGTCTCCATGCCCTGACAGGCCTGGTGGTGGGCGATCGCTTGAGTGCACACGTCCAGTCCCGGGTCGGGCGGCGGGCCCTCATGTTCGGCTTTCTCCTGGGGAACATTCTCCCGGACCTGGACTTTCTGGCGGTGGTGGGGCTCTACCCCGTCAACCGTGGCCTGGCCCTGAACCTGCACCGGAGCTTCACCCATAGTTTGCTCGCAGCGGTCGCCCTCGGCCTCGGCTGCTATGTAGCGGGGCTGCTGATGCGTGACAACTATGTTCGGTACCTCGGCTACGGGCTCGCCCTGGGCACAGTGGCTCACTTTGTGGAGGATATCTTCCTGTGGTTCACCCCCGTGGACATATTCTGGCCCGCCAGTGTGTACGGGCTGATTCCCCCGGTCGATATCTGGGGCTGGTTCCACACGCCCATCCTGGTAGGCAGGCTGCTCGGGGCGGGCGAACTGGCGGCCTTTGCCCTGTACTACGGCCACCTGGCCCGGTTGGCGCTTGCATACGAGACCGATGCGGAGGCCGTTCCGCTGGTCCGCCGGATGGCGGCGGTCTGCTGGGTGGCATGGGCCCTGCTGACCGCCCTCTGCTTCGACCTGGCGGGCACAAGATTCGATCTCTACTTCTACGTGCCGATGGGGCTTGTGTTCATGCCCGCCTGCCTTTACCTCACCTGGCGAATGCAGAGCACCATCGAGTTTATCGGCGTGTTTGGACAACCGCATCAGAACAAGTGAGGAGCGAGCACAGTGTGCTCGCTCCTCACTTGTTCTGATGCTTTAAGCCCGGCCCTCGGCCACGGAGATCGGGTGCAGCTCGTTGGTCGGCACAACGATGATCGCACCCTTGGCGCAGACCTCCTCGCACTCCTTGCAGCTGACGCAGGCGTTCGGCTTGGTCAGCACGGCGGTGCCGAAGAACTGGCCCTCGCCTGCGAGTTCCAGGCAGTCGAACGGGCAGATCTCCACGCAGAAGTCGCAGCCGGTGCAGGAGACGGGGTCGATCACCGGCTTCGGCCAGTCGACACGCTTCGGGATCCGGGGCTTATAGACGCCAAACTCGTCGGCGATCGACAGAACCGGGCAGCTGCGGACGCAGGCGTCGCAGTCAATGCACAGCTTGGGGTCGATATAGTGCAGCGCCTTGCGCTCACCACTGATCGCCTCTGTGGGGCAGACGGTGACGCAGGCGGTACAGCCGATGCAGTTATTGTCAATAAAGTGGGCCAAGGCGTTTCCCTCCCCTGTTGTAGAGCCTCGTACCCAGCTGCTACAACCCAGTATACAATGTTTGAGCCAAACGTTCAAAGGTTCTGTCTGGCAGCGGCACCCAGACTTAACTGCCCCGGAGGATCCGCGTCAGGTTGAAGCGATCAGACTGCGACAGCCGGCTCTGCTCCCAGAGCGAGCGAATGTGGTCGGCCAGCTGCTCGGGGTTCAACACCGCTACGTCGGCGGTCGTATGCTCAGGCAGCGCGCGGCGCCGAATCAAGACCAGAACCGCCGCAACCGGCACTTCCCGGACGCTCTCATCCAGCGCCGGCCCTGCCGCATTCAGGCGATCACGCACCCAACGCACCGAGTCCTGCGCCTTGCTGCACGCCTTCGCGATCCGGTCTGCGGCCCGCTTCACCCGAGCCGACTGTGCCGTCTGATCCAGGGTGATCGTGACGATGCCGCCGGGTCCCACCACCAGGTAGTCCGGGCGCCCACCGGGCTGCATGGCCCAGTCGGTGATCACGGCCCCGGGCCCCAGCGACTTGAGGCCCGCCTCGAGTTCCTTCAGTCCGGACCCGGTTTGCAGCCGGTTGATTCCGAGCGTGCCAATGATCCCGAAGAAGCAGATCCCGATGGTGGCGTACATCGCCATCCAGTGGTTACCGGTCTGACTGTACGCCTTGAAGAGCGAGCCGATCAGCACGGACGTAAACAGTAACGCGATCACATATCGACGCACGGTGGGCCTCCTGTCAGCGGCCCCGCGAATCGGGACCCAGTCCGGATAGGGGAACGGGGGGCGTCCGCCGAAACGGGCCCCCCGGTACTGGTTACTTCAGGCCCATCAGATACTTGGCGATCGTCGAGATTTCCTGGTCCGTCAGCACGCCCTTGAAACGGGGCATGTAGTACGGGCCCTCAGACATCACCGGCTTGTCTGTACTCAGGGTCGGCTGCCGGACCGCCCGGTTGGCACTCCAGTAGATGGGCATACGCACGTCGTGGGGAATGGCGTTCGGGTGCGTCTTGTCGGCCGGATTCACGTTGGGGTACATGATCCAGTTCTCGAGGAACGCCTGGTCAACGCCCCAGCTGCCAACATGCGTCAGGTCAGGACCGATCTTGCCGCCGATGCTGCCAATGCTGTGGCAGGAGAGGCAACTGGCCTTGTCGCCTGCGCGCAGCAGCGCCATGGCAGCGGCGTTCACATCCTTGTTGGCGGAGGTGGGCAGCGGGATGTCGGCTTTGTTGTTTGCGTACTTGTCGAGGCCGGTGTCAGGGACCGGCGCCCCCATGTCCGGATTGCCGACCACGTTCCACTGACTGCCGTCCTGGTTCATGATGAACAAGGCCAGCGCTTTCACAGACTCGTCGTCGAGCGGGCCACCGAAGTCACGCCCCCAGGAGGGCATGGTGGTGTAGGAGATCCAGTGACCGTCCGGCGCCTTCTCCCACTGGGGGTGGGTGTCGTTGCCGGGGCGACCCTGGCGGATTGTCTGCTGGATCATGTTGAAGATGTCCGCGCCGGCGGGCGTCTCGTAGTTCACCTGGTTCACTTTCCGGTTCAACGGCATGCCCACGCTGCCCTCACCATGGGGACCATGGCACTGAATGCAGTTCTGCGAGTAGATCGTGGCACCCTTCAGCACATACTCCTCATGCTGGCGATCAACAGCAGCCTGCATCCGGGAAGGCTCCCGGAAGCAGTTGCCGAGCAGCAGGACTGCGAGGAGCACGCTGAGCAGCGATATAATCTTGTATTTTCTCTCATTGCGCACAGGCCGTGAGCTCCTTTCCTGTGACCGATTCCCGGGAACTGTTCATCGGCTAATAGTCACCGATCCAGCGCTGAATGAAGTAGACCGTTGCCAGTACGCCGACAAACAGGACGAAAACCAGGAGGAGCTCCATTGCCTCGGACACATAGATGCCGTGGTACCACGGCATGTGCACCAGGGACTCACTCGCAAGCGTCAATTCGGGGAACGACATGCTGACCCTCCCCCTTACACCTTGGTAGCCTGGCTGGGATCGTACACCGAACGGGTGTGGATCTTGCCAGTGTTTACGAGAATGGTGCCATCCTTCCCGACTTCCATCTCCATGTAGTCCAGCGGGCGTGGGGCCGGGCCGGCCACGTTTTGTCCGCTGATGTTGTACACCGAGCCGTGGCAGGGGCACATGAACTTCTTCTGGGCGTCATTCCAGGGAACCGTGCAGCCGAGGTGCACGCACTTCCAGTACAGGGCCATGAGGCCATCGTCCGTGCGCGTGAGGTAGTACTTGCCTGCACGGACGGTCACAACGTCGCCCACCTGGATCTCGTTCAGCTTCTTGGGCACCGGCACCGGGGCGCCGAAGCCGGTCAGCTTGATCGGCCAGAACATGGCGCCGCCACCGCCGGCCATGGTGCCGAAGAAGGCGCCGATGGTCGCAAACATGCTGGAGCGGAGCATCTGACGGCGGGTGATGCCATCCGGACTGCCAACAGGGCTTGCAGGCGGAGCGGCGGCACCGGCCGGGGCCTTTTTCACGTCAGCCATCGCGTTTCACCCTTTCAGATCGTGGTGCTGCCAGCAGGCTAGTGCGGCGGCAAGAGCTCCCATGGCCACACCAGGTGCATCGACGTACCGCGGAAGGCGGTGCCGATGAGGCTGAGGACCACGAAGGAGGTCAGGTAGAACGAGTACAGGGCGATCATGACCTCGCGGGTATTGGCCTTGTACCGGCGGCGCACAATGCTGACGAGAATCCAGGGGATGGCGATCATCAGGATGATCGGAATGAAAATCTCGCCGACCCAGGCAACGGCGTCAGCCTTCACGTGGAAAGCGTTCATGAGCTCCCACTTGACGAATGGGCCGAGGCCATGGGAACCCTCGGGCATGCCGGCGATGAAGAACTTCTCGTCGAAAATGACGAGGCCGATCTCGAGAATCGCCGTGTAGATGGCGGACAGCACCACGATCGCCGGGCCTTTCTTGGTGCTGAACCAGATGCCGCTGCCGCGGCGATCCCGGTCAATATACGGCACCATGCCCAGCAGCACCAGAGCGGCGGTCGGCACAGCCACGCCGGCGAGACCCGGGTGCATGTGCAGCAGCAGTTCCTGCAGGCCGAGGAAGTACCAGGGGGCCTTCGCCGGGTTGATCGTATGGTCCGGGTTGGCCAGATCGAGCAGCGGTGCGTTGACCATCGTGGACATGATCGACAGCGCCAGGATCATGGTGATGGCCATAACCGCCTCGATCGAGACGAGGTACGGCCACGTATAAACCATTTCTTCCTTCTGGGCAGGCTGGACCTTGGGGCCTGCCTGCTGATACTTCTCAGTGGTCTCAGCCATGACTTCCCCTCCTTCTAGTCGGCAGCGGGAGCCGTGTACTGCTGCTCTTCTTCGCTTTCCTCCGGGTACGGGATCGGCGTGGAGATGCCGCCGTCCTTACGGACACGCCAGAAGTGCATGGCCATCAGGGCGATGCAGGCGAGCGGCAGCAGGATCACGTGCAGGGTGTACCACCGAACCAGCGTGGCGGGACCGACGTCGAAGCCGCCGGCCAGCGCCTGCTGTACGTACGTGCCGACCACGGGCGAAACCTTGGCCATGTTCGTACCGACCATGATTGCCCAGTAAGCCAACGCGTCCCACGGGAGCAGGTAGCCGGTGAAGGAGAGCAGGACGGTGACCAGGAACAGCATGATTCCGATCACCCAGTTGAACTCACGGGGCGGCTTGTATGCACCTGTGTAGAACACGCGTGTCATGTGCAGCCAGACCGAGATCACCATGCCGTGCGCCGCCCACCGGTGCATATTTCGGGCGAACTGACCGAAGATCACGTTCGTCTCCAACAGCTTGACCGACAGGTAGCCCTGCGGCACAGCGGGCACGTAGTAGAACATAAGCCAGACGCCGGTCACGGTCAGGATCAGGAACATCAGTAGGCTCAAACCACCGAGGCCCCAGGTGTAGCTCACGCGCACCGCGCTGCGGGGCAGCTTGACCGGATGCAAGTGGAGCACCACGCTGTTCAGGATTACGAGGACCTGGTTACGCGGGGTGTCGGGATAATCATTGCGGTAGATCGACTTATACAACGGGGTGTTCTTAAATTTGGCCCAAAGACCCACCGAATAGCACCTCCCT
>JAQBPS010000338.1 GCA_028287415.1 Bacillota bacterium
CGCTGACCGGATGGCCGGGCAGGCCCACGACAGGGTGGCCGTCCGCTACCGCGAGGATGGTCGGCTTGCCTGGCTTCAGTTTGACGCCATGGATGAGAATGCCGGGCTGGCCCAGTTCGGCGATCAGCGTGGCGGTCAGGTCACGGGTGCCCACGCTTGAGCCGCCGGAGATCAGGATCACGTCATAAGTCATGCCCTCACGGAGCCGGGCGCTGATTTCGCTCTCCTTGTCAGCCGCCCGCCCGAGGTACTGCGGCTCGCCGCCATCCCTGCGGACCAGGGCGACGAGGGCGGCGGCGTTCGACTCCCGGATTTGGCCCGGGCCGGGCACCGCCTCCGGATCAACCAGCTCATCCCCGGTGGAGATAATCGCCACCCTGGGCCGCCGGAGCACGGATACTGCCAGGATGCCAGCCGCCTGGAGCAGGGAGAGCTCCTGCGCCCGCAGTTGCTGCCCCGCCGGCAGCAGCACCTCGCCTTTACGGCAGTCCTCGCCGCGCTGGATCACGTTCTCACCGGGGGAAACCGGCCGGACCATGCCGATTTCGTCTGCGCTGAGCGCCTCGGTATGCTCCACCATCACGACGGCGTCTGCGCCCTCGGGCAGTTCGCCGCCCGTGCTGATTTTCTGCGTCTCGCCACGGGCCAGCGGTCGGGCGGGCGGATGGCCCATCAGGATCTCGCCGGTGAGGCGCAGGTAGGCTGGCAGCGCCTCCGATGCGCCGAAGGTATCGGCGGCCCGGACGGCATAGCCGTCCACGGTGCTGCGGGGGAACGGCGGCAGGTCGCCTGTGGCAACCGCCGGGGCAGCGGTCACCCGGCCGGCAGCCTGCGCCAAGGCCAGGGTCTCTGTAGCTGCCTGCTGCGTGGTAGATGCGTTAAGAAAGAGAGTGCGTGCCTCTTCCACAGATTTGAGATCAAAAAACTCCATGTTTCGTGCCTCCGGTTCCTGCGGTTCCTGCAGTCCCTTATTTCGAACAACAAAAAATGCCATCTCCCGTAGGAGATAGCAGAACAGACCCGGCGCCAATTAGCGCCAGGAGCTCCGCCCCTTTCCAAACGGGAGGCCTTGCGGTTTCCCGCGCAGGCCCTCGCCCGGAGCTTCACTCCGGGGCCGGTCGGCTCGCCGTGGGATCACTCCGTTAGGCGGCGCCAACTCGGGACGCATCATGAAATTATTGTGACCGAAAACCTGAACGGTCACTTGTAATTATACCGTTCCCACAATGGCTGATGCAAGCAGACATCCGTTGGTCGGGACATGCGTACTACTGAAGGGCAGGTCCGATTGGGCTACGCTCGGGGAGTGATACGATTGGCGCTTGCGAATCGCGCCGGCAAGGCGGGGCAGGTGCTGCGGGTGGCTGCCACCTACATTGGCACCGTGGTGGGGGCGGGCTTCGCCTCCGGTCAGGAGACCCTGCGCTTCTTCGGCGCCTACGGCAAAATGGGCATGATCGGCATCGCTTTGGCGACGCTGCTGTTCTGCACCTACGGTATCGTGGTGATGGAGCTGGGGCGGCGCCTGCGCGCCCGATCGCACCGGGAGATCCTGCACTTTGCCTGCGGCCCCTACATCGGGCGGGCGATGGACGGCATCGTCACGCTCTTTCTCGGGGCGACCCTGACCGTCATGGTGGCGGGCGGCGGGGCCGTTTTTGCCGAGCAGTTCGGTATCCCGCAATCGATTGGCACGTTCCTGACGGCGGGCCTCGCGGGGTTGACGATCCTCCGCGGCATGCGGGGGATTATGGTGGCGAATGCCGTCGTGGTGCCGTTGTTGACGATCGCTGTCGTGGGGCTGTCGGGTGCCTCAATCGGGCATCACGGGCTGGGGGCAATCCTGGGGGAGACGCTGCCGTGGCCGGCCCTCGCCCCGGTGCACTCCTGGTTCGTGGCAGCGCTCCTGTACGTGGGGTACAACCTGGTGCTGTCAATCTCGGTGCTGGCGCCGCTGGGGGCCGAGGTCCAGGACAGCGGGGTGCTGGTGGCGGGTGGGCTGGTGGGCGGCCTGTCGCTTGGCGTGCTGGCGGCGGGCATCAAGCTGGCCGTCAGCGCACACATGCCGGAGATCGGCCAGCATGAGATCCCCATGCTGTTCCTGGCCCGGCTGCACGCCCGCCCGGTTCAGTGGATGTACGCGCTGATTCTCTGGGCAGAGATCTACACGACGGCGATCGGCTGCGCCTACGGCTTCGCGGGCCGCATGACCGAGGTCTTCCGCGGCAGCTACCGCGGCATCGTCGTGATGGTAACGGCCCTCTCCCTCCTCGGCAGCGGCTTTGGCTTCAGCACCCTGCTCTCCTTCCTCTACCCGCTGTTTGGCTTCATTACCCTGATTGTCCTCTTGTGCCTCTCCGTGATCTTCGTGCGCCGGGCACCGATGTAGTGCGGTGTGGGTATTTTTATATGGCCACGGATTTCACAGATTGCACAGATTTTAGGGGCAAACACAGATTGAAACAGAAAAAATATATTTTTATCGGGTATCTGTGTTTAAGATCGGAAATCCGCGCAATCAGTGAAATCCGTGGCTAGTAAAATGCCCCCTCTAAACCGTGTAGTGCTCCTTGAACCGCTCCCGCAGCACCTTCTTATCGAACTTCCCCACACTCGTCTTCGGCACCTCAACAATAAAAGCCACGTCATCAGGAATCCACCAGTCCGCAAACTT
>JAQBPS010000342.1 GCA_028287415.1 Bacillota bacterium
AGCTGCTATATCCATAGCAGGGGGCTGATTCCATGTTTCGACCCAGACCCGGTCGGTTGATCGTCTCCTGCCAGCCTTCGGCGCCGGACTCCCCGCTGAATGCGCCCGACCACATGGTCGCCATGGCGATTGCAGCGGAGGAGGCCGGCGCAACCGCGCTGCGCGTTGAATCGCCGCACCACGTGATCTCCGTGAAGGCCGCCACGACCCTGCCCGTCGTCGGCCTGTGGAAGCGGCCGGATGAGCGGGGCCGCCGCGTGATCACCCCCGACATTGACAGCGCCAGGGCGCTGGCCGCAGCCGGGGCGGACATGATCGCCATCACTGCCACGGCGGATGCGCACCCGGTACCGGCGCTGCTGGCTCAGTTCATCCGGCAGATCCGGGAGGAGACCGGCCTCCCCGTTATGGCTGATGTATCCACGATCGCCGAGGGCGTCCGGGCGGCAGGCTACGGCGCCGACATGGTAGCGACCACCCTTTCCGGCTACACCCCCTACTCGCCGGCGCAGGACGGGCCGGATCTGCTGCTTGTGCGGGAGCTGGCGCAGGCGGTGTCGGTGCCGGTGGTGGCCGAGGGCCGTTACCGGAGCCCCGAGCAGGCCCGTGCAGCACTGGCGGCGGGCGCCGCCTTCGTCACCGTGGGCGGGGCGATCACGGCGCCAGACCTCCAGACGGCCCGGTTCGTGGCGGCGATGGAGCCGGAGCCCGGCCCCCCGACCGCGGAGCGCTACTGGGCTGCCGCGGCGGTGACGATCGCCAGTGTGCAGGCGACACAGGGCCCGGCGATTCGCGAGGCCGCAGCCCTCTTCGCCCGGTCGATCCTGGCGGGCGGGGTGGTGCATATTTTCGGGGCAGGGCACTCCCGGGCGTTCGGCATGGAGCTGAGCGGCCGGGCCGGCGGCCTGGTGCCCATGCATGCGTTCGGGCTGGAAGAGGCGGCCCGACCGGGGCAGAAGGGGCTCCAATTGCTGGAGCTCGAGCGCAGCCCCGAGACGGCGCACAAGCTCCTCAACTCGTTCCCGGTGAAGCCGGAGGACGTGTTCGTGATCGTCTCGAACTCGGGGCGCAACGGGTGCCCGGTGGAGCTGGCGCTGGCGGTGAAGCAACAGGGCCATCAGCTCGTCACTGTCACCTCCCGGGCACACGCCGGGTCGGTTGCGTCCCGGCATCCCTCAGGCCAGCGCGTCTTTGCGGTTGCGGACGTGGTGATCGACAACGGTGCGCCCGTCGGTGACGCCATCCTGAACGCCCCGGCAATGGCGGAGGCGGTCTGTGCGGTCTCATCGGTCACGGGCGCCCTGATTGCTCAGGCACTCACGGCCGAGACGATTCGGCTGATTCGGGAGGCCGGCGCAGCACCGCCCGTCTATCTCAGCGCCAATGTGGATGGATCGGATGAGCACAACGCCCGCCTGGAGGCGCGCTACCAGGGGCGCCTGTGAAGCGAACGATTTTGTTCTGATGGCGTTAAAGGTTCGGTTTTCCCGTTGACACAACTGGGAACAAAGCTTACATTAGGACTGTGGTGGCAACGCCGCAGAGGAAAGTGTGCCTAGGGTTCCGCGGTACGGCGCTTGCCGTGCCGGTCAGCGACCGAGCGGCACAGGCCGGGCCACGGGCTCGGCTACACCGCAGGGAGAAAAGCCCGGGCGGGTAGGTTTCACTCACCATCAGCGAGTGAACCTGCCTACGCCCGGGTTATTTGTTTCGGCACCTGAGTATGCTCCGGCAACGTGTCAGGTCGAGTTCGGCGCCGTTGCTGCCGCCGGCGGGGTTCGGGTCTACCCCGAGCCCCGCTGCACTTTCTTCGGGCATTGGGGTAAACTAAACGCAAACGATTGGTAAAGTGAGGTATCTTTTATGATCGAACGTTATACCCGGCCGAACATGGCCAGGCTCTGGGCGCCGGCGAATCGTTTTCAGCAGTGGCTCACGGTGGAGCTGCTCGCGTGTGAGGCGTGGGCCAAGCTGGGGGCCATTCCCGAGGAGGCCGTCGCAGAGCTGCGGCAGCGGGCCTTCACGATCGATGAGGCCTTTGTGGAGCGGGTCGAGGAGATCGAGCGCACCACCCGCCACGACGTGATCGCGTTCACCACGGCGTGCGCCGAGCGGATCGACCACCCCGCCGCCCGGTATATCCACTACGGTCTCACATCGACCGATGTTGTCGACACCGCCCTTTCGGCCGTACTGAACCAGGCCGTCCGGGAGATTCAGGCGGGGGTGGCGGGGCTGATCGCCGCCGTTGGCAAGCGGGCGGAGGAGTTCAAGTACACCCCCGCCATGGGCCGCACGCATGGCGTGCATGCTGAGCCCACCAGCTTCGGCGTCAAGCTTGCCGTTTTTTACGCTCAGTTGAAGCGGGATGCGCTCCGGCTCGAGCAGGCCCGGCAAATGGTGGCTGTGGGCAAGCTCTCCGGCGCTGTCGGCAACTATGGCAATATTGATCCGTTCGTCGAGCAGTATGTGTGTGAGCAGATGGGCCTCGGGGTGGCCGAGATCTCCACGCAGGTGCTCCAGCGTGACCGCCACGCCCAGCTGCTGACCACCCTGGCGATCCTCGGCTCCACGCTGGACAATCTGGCCGTTGAGCTGCGCCTGCTCCAGAGGACGGAGACCCGTGAGCTTGAGGAGCCGTTCTCCACAGGCCAGAAGGGCTCGAGCGCCATGCCGCACAAACGGAATCCGATCACGCTGGAGCAGGTGTCCGGCCTCTCCCGGATTCTGAGGGGCAACGCCCTGGCCGGCCTGGAGGACGTGACGCTCTGGCATGAGCGGGACATCTCCCACTCCTCGGTGGAGCGGATTATCCTGCCGGACTCGACCATTCTCGCGGACTATATGCTGGCGAAGATGACCTGGGTGATCGAAAACATGCATGTCTACCCGGAGAACATGCAGCGCTCCATGGCGATGTCCTACGGCCTGACCAGCTCCGGCAGCGTGCTGCTGGCGCTTGTGGAAAAGGGGCTGAGCCGTGAGCAGGCCTATGCGATCGTCCAGGCGAAGGCAATGGAGGCATGGGCAAAACAGGTCCACGTCCGCAAACTGCTGGAGCAGGACCCGACAATTCAATCGCTGCTGACGGCAGGGGAGTTGGATGAGGCGTTCGACGCGACACGGCATCTGCGTCATGTGGATACGATCTTTAAACGCTTGGGGTTGAGCTGATCATGAAACCACTGACACCACTGGGGATCATTGCCGGCATTGTGGCCGGCGGCGTGGTGACCGCACTGGTCGCGTACCTCTTTCCGAAGAGCCGCCTGGCGCGCATCGGCAGCCCCATACTTGGGGTAGCTATAGCCTATCTGGTCATGCGCCTGGTTTAAGCGCTCCGGAGCCGGCATCCGCAGGAGGGGACCGCTTCGTGACGACTGAGCTGGAGAAGGGCGAGCTGCTGCATACCGGCCCGGGCTACCTGATTTTCGCCACCAATGATCGGGCCGTCGCCATGATGGAGTGGGCGGACGAATGCGCCTGCCGCCTCTCGTTTCAGTTTCATGCCGTACTCGGGCGCCATGCGCTGCGGACGAACGTTTTGCGGAAGCAAGGGGCGCATCGCCTGATCGTGCAGCGGCTTCAGCCGCTCGCAGTGGGGCTGTTGGCCCGGGCCGGCGCCAACACGGCCGACCTTCAGTTTCTCGGCAGCGAGGGCCGGTCGCTGACGAAGGAGCAGGCCGCCGAGATTCACGGGGTCACCTCGCAGCGAGTCGAGACAATCGAGGACACTGGTCTGCACGCGGTGCGGAGCCTCCGCGCCTACCTGCTGGCGGAAGGGGTCGAAGAGCTGACCTTGCGGCTGTCGTTCGGGGTGGCCCCGTCGGGCGAGTGTGAAATGCAGGCGATCAACCCGGCGGAGTGCCAGCTCGGAAGCGGCGACTACAACTTACTGTGCGAACGGTTAGGAGGCGACCTCAAGTGACGGTGCTGCTGGAATGTCCGGACCTGGGCATTCGCCGGCTCCACAAGGGCAAGGTCCGGGAGATGTTCGAGCTCCCGGACGACCGGCTGCTGCTGGTGGCCACGGATCGGCTTTCGGCCTTTGACGTGGTCTTTCCGCAGGGGATTCCGGGCAAGGGACGGGTGCTGACGCAGCTTTCCGTATTGTGGTTCGGCGCGACCCGAGCGATCTGTCCCAACCACCTGATCACAGCGGATATGCGAGGGCTGGGGCTGCCGGTGGCGGTGCTGCCGGCGCTTGAGGGCCGGTCAGTGGCGGTGCGGCGGACGAAGCGAATCGACGTGGAGTGCGTGGTGCGGGGCTACCTGGCCGGGTCGGGTTGGAAGGAGTACCAGCGGAGCCGCACGGTGTGCGGGGTGCCGCTTCCGGCGGGACTGCGGCTGAACGATCAGCTGCCGGAGCCGATCTTCACGCCGGCGCTCAAGAACGACGAGGGACACGATGAGAACGTGCCCGAGAGCCGGGTGCGGGCGCTCTATGGCGACCGGGTGACGGACTTCCTCAAGCACACATCCCTCGAACTTTATAAGTATGCCGCCGCAAGAGCGGCCGAGGCCGGAATTATCCTGGCGGATACCAAGTTCGAGTTCGGCCAGGTGGGCGACGAGATCATCCTCATTGACGAGGTCTTCACGCCCGACTCGAGCCGGTACTGGCCGCTCGAGCGCTACGAGCCTGGCCGGCCGATTGATAGCCTGGACAAGCAGCCCATTCGCGACTATGTGGAGAGCATCGGATGGAATAAACAGCCGCCGGCGCCGGTGTTGCCTGAGAGTCAGATTGCTGAGACGGCTGCGCGCTACGAGGATGCACTGAAGCGGCTGCGTGAGGTACTGGGTCGGTAGTTGAGCGTTTTTATAGCCGCAGATTTCGCAGATTACGCAGATTCGGACAGGGAAAATTAAAATATATTAAAATAACGCGTTTCAAATCTGCGTAATCTGCGAAATCTGCGGCGAAAAAATGATCGGGAAAAGCCAAAGGAGCGTACTCAAGTGCTTTACAAAGCTGAAGTCAAAGTCGCGCTGAAGCAGGCGGTACTCGACCCGCAGGGCAGCACCGTCGAGGGCGCCGTGAAATCCCTCGGCTACAAGGGCGTTTCCCAGGTGCGCATTGGCAAGCTGATCGAAATGACCGTGGAGGCCGAGTCGGAGGAGCAGGCCGGGACCCTGGTTACGGAGCTGGCCAAAAAAATCCTGGCCAATCCGGTCATGGAGAGCTTCACGTACAGCCTGACGGAGGTGAAGTAACGTGCGCTTCGGTGTGACGGTTTTCCCCGGCACCAACTGTGAGATGGACACCCTGCACGCGCTGCGGGAGGCGCTCGGCTACGAGGCCGATTACATCTGGCATCAGGAGCGGGACCTGTCCAGGTTCGACGCCGTGGTAATCGCCGGCGGCTTCTCCTACGGGGACTACCTGCGGACGGGCGCCGTCGCCCGGTTCTCACCGGTGATGGAGGCGGTGGCCGAGTTCGCAGAGCAGGGCCGCCTGGTGCTCGGTGTCTGCAATGGCTTTCAGATCCTCTGCGAGGCGGGGCTGCTGCCCGGCGCCCTTCAGCGCAACGTCCACCTTCAGTTCCGCTGCTCCTGGAGCCACCTGCGGGTCGAGAACAACGCCACCCCGTTCACCAGCGCATGCCGTGAAGGACAAGTGCTGCAGGTGCCCGTTAACCACGGCGAGGGCAACTACTTCGCCGACGCTGACACCCTGGCCGAGTTGAACCGGAACCACCAGGTGCTCCTGCGTTACTGCGATGCGGACGGGAGCGTCGACCCGGCCATCAGCCCGAACGGCTCGGTGGAGAACATCGCCGGCATCAGCAACAAGCAGGGCAACGTCATGGGCCTGATGCCGCACCCGGAGCGGGCGGCGGAAGCGATCCTCGGCTCGACCGACGGCAGGTATATTTTTACCTCCATGGTCAACTACGTGACGGGGAGGACGGCCCGTGTCTAATTCACCGGAACCGGTCTGGACCCAGGTCGGACTCAAGGAAGCGGAGTACCAGAAAGTCTGCGACATTCTCGGTCGCGAACCTAACCATGTAGAACTTCAGATGTTCGGCGTGATGTGGTCCGAACACTGCTCGTACAAACACTCCCGCGCCACGCTGAAGAAGCTGCCCACCAAGGGGGAGCGGGTGCTCCAGGGCCCCGGCGAGAACGCCGGCGTGATCAGGGTGACCGACGACCTCGCCGTCGCCTTCAAGATCGAGTCGCACAACCACCCGAGCTTCGTGGAGCCGTTCCAGGGCGCCGCCACCGGCGTGGGCGGCATCCTCCGTGACGTGTTCACGATGGGCGCCCGCCCCATTGCAATGCTCAACTCGCTCCGGTTCGGCGAACTGGACGATCCCAAGCAGCGCCAGCTGTTTGCCGGGGCTGTGGCCGGCATTGGCCACTATGGCAATTCGATCGGCGTCCCGACCGTGGGCGGCGAGGTCTACTTTGACGATTCGTACCGGGGCAACTGCCTGGTCAACGCCATGTGCATCGGGATTGTGGAGCCGGGCAAAATCCGTAAGGGCATCGCTGCCGGCCCGGGCAACCCGATCATGGTGGTCGGCGCCCGCACCGGCCGTGACGGCATTCACGGCGCCTCCCTGCTCGCCTCCGCCGAGTTCGCCGAGACGGCTGAGGACAAGCGCCCCTCCGTCCAGGTGGGCGATCCCTTCATGGAGAAGCTGCTGCTGGAGGCCTGCCTGGAGCTCTTCGAGAGCGACGCCGTCGTCGGCATCCAGGACATGGGCGCCGCCGGCCTGATCTCCTCCGCG
>JAQBPS010000378.1 GCA_028287415.1 Bacillota bacterium
CCCGGCGGGGACGGCCCGTTCAGCGGCCGGGCCAGCGGGCGAGGGAAACAAAATGTCCCTCGGCGCCCGCCCCTGCCAGCACGTACAGTCGGCAGCCTGTTTGCGCTTCAGATTCCGGCAGTAACTGGACCCCGTACCAAGCCACAGCCGGCCCCCGCCAGCCGGCCCCCGCCAGCCGGGCGGTGAGCAACAATTGTTTGTTATCGCCCCCACACTAAGCCGCACCTGGAAGGCACAGCCGGGCGTCTGCTGCCATTGCGCAGGCCCCCCCCGGCCTGCTGCCATTGCGCAGGTCCCCCGCGCGCCTGCTGCCATTGCGCAGGCCCCCCCGGGGGTATACCTTTGGCTCGACCGTCTTTGCCACCTCTGGGACCAGCCCAAGGCCCAAAAGTCCCCATTTAACCACCTGTTTGGCTCGGGGGATGGTTAATTGGGGACTCTTCGCAAGACCGGGTTGACATAAGCACCGACAATTGCACCGTTATGTCCCCCACCAGTCTCCTTCGATACCCCGGGGGCGTATGGCAGAGACGGGCTGACCTCTGAACAGTCCCGGACTAACCACCTGTTTGGCTCGAGGGGTGGTTAAATGGGAACTTCTTGCATTCTTCGCTGTAGTTTGGTAGTATTTTCCTGCCAGAGAGGAGGGCGTATGTGAGCCCAACGGCGACAGTGCCAGCGTCCATTCTGCTCAGCCCGGATCTGAGTCCATCGGCCAAGTGGGTCTGGATCAGCCTGCAGCTCGAAACCGGCCAACAACTGCCAAATCAGTTGAGCCCCCAGCTTGTCACGTCCACCTGCCGCCTCACACGGACCACGATTCGCCGGGCCCTGGCAGAGCTGAAGGACGCCAACCTGCTACCAGCCTCCACCGCCCTGGGCTCAGCCGCCCCGGAGCGAACCGCACGGCTGCCCCGGGCTCTGCTGACCGACACCCGACTCGGCGCGTGGGAGATCCTGCTGTACGGGATCTTCCAGTTGACGCAGCCGTGTCCCCACTTCACCTTCGCAGAGCTACAAGCCCTTGTAGGAACCGGGCCGAAGCCGTTGAGACGAGCGGCCCAGCTACTCCAGGCAACAGGCTGGCTACATGTCACCAGGGGCAAGCGCGGCACGCCCATCCGCTTCACCCTGCGCAATCCTGCAGCCGACCGGTGTGCGGCCATGATAGCCGTCATCGATCAGAGGGTCAGTCGCCCGGGTGCCCAAGGGGAGGCCGTCATGAAGGCGTACCTCTCCCTGCTCATCAGCAGTGACGAGTATACGGATAACGCCCGTCCCGGGTTCATGACCAATCCGGACAGCGGCGAACCGCTGGAATTCGACCGCTACTACACGGCTGGCGTCGCGCTCGAATTCAATGGCCCGCAGCACGACGGCCCCACAGAGAAGTACCCCAGCACAGCGGAAGCAAGAAAGCAGCGGACGAGAGACTTGATCAAACATGGCCTTTGCGCTGAGCAGGGCATCAAGCTCATAATCATTCATGCCGAAGAGCTGACGCTGAAAACCATGCAGGAGAGGATCAGCGACCTACTCCCGCTCCGTAACCTGGAGGACTACCAACCGGTCATCGCCCACTTGGAACAACTCAGCGAACCGATTCGGCAACAGGGTGCGAAACTGGCTGCCAAGCTCGTGGCTCGGGCTAAACGCACTTGCCAACTTGGTGGTGGGGGGTGTCGGCGCGGAACTGGAAGAAACTGAACGGCTGTCGAGAGCCGCTGCCAGCGGGGGGTGCGCCACTTCTCGCTGGCCCCCTCGTGGCGCGAGCGAAGACTGGCACACGTTACATATCGCCGCGGTTATGGTACGATACCCTGTACCCGGCGCGTTCCGCGCCACTCACACGGGAGGCTGCGCCAAGCTATGCTCCAGAAGCTCCAGCAAGTGGCCCAGGAGGGCACCATCCGCATTTCCCATGCCTACCTCGGTCACATCAAGAAGGATGAGGACCGCAAGATACTCGCCCACGCCGAGACCCTCGCCTGGGAGGACGTTGAGTCGAGCGTGCGCTCCCTTCTCGAGCAGCACCTCTACCAGGCGATCGAAGGCGCACCCGGCGAGGTCAACTTCCCCTGCATGTACACCGGCGAGGTGCTTTCCGTCGCCAAGGTGGCTTCTGAGGACTTCGACCGGACCCGCAACCGGCCGACGGTCGAACTCCTGGAGAGCATTCGGGACATGGGCGAGGTCAACCAGGACCAGTTGATCGAGCTCGGCAACGCCCTGAGCTATAAGGTAATGGCGGCCGGTGCGATCAAGAACCATTTGATCGGCATCCTGAAGATGGAGATCACCCCATCACTCGGCGCCCAGCCCATCCGCTTCGTGTTCGCGACGATTTGTGATCTGGACGACCGTGAGGAGTCGCTCTTCGATGAGATGAAGGGCAAGTTCGTCACGACGCTCCTGAACAACATCGTCAAGAAGGGCAGCGTCTCCCGGGCCGTCCTCTTCCCCTGCCTGGACGATGACGGCAAGGAGATGGCGGACCTGCTGGTCTACGCCGGCAGCGGCGCCGGCGCCTGGTTCAAGGCGCTTGAAGCGACCCGGCGGCTCAGCCCCCGCCGCGAAGGACAGGCACTCGTCCGCATGATCGCCGAGCAGAGCGCCGGCGGCGAGGCGCCGCACGACATCTTCCGCCAGATGGGCGACGAGCTGGTCGACGAGGCGACTGACGGCCTGAACGCCAAGTCCGTTGTGACCAGCCTTGAAAAGGCCCTCGGCCACGGCGTCGACCGCCTGGGCTTTGAGGCCCGCTGGGAGAGCACCTTCGGCGACCTGGGCTACCGCCCCACCTATGACTCGCTCTTCGGCGGTGCCGACGTCGAAAAGCCGACCAAGCTGAAAATGCAGGCGGGCGACATCCAGATCAGCCTGACCCCGGCTCACATCCAGCAGTTCCGGCAGGTGACCGTCGGCGATCAGACCTTTATCGTCTTCGCTGTGCCGGAGGCGGCCAAGGTGACCGTGGGCAAGGACCTGGACCTGCGGATCAAGCCCGTCGCGCTGAAGGACCTGGAGCACTGGCTGACCAAAGGCGACGAGTAGCCTACTAGAAACCAACGGAGCCGGGCGGGGGATCTATCCCCTACCCGGCTCCGTTCCGTCTCAGTGGCCCTCT
>JAQBPS010000494.1 GCA_028287415.1 Bacillota bacterium
AGCCTTGGTGTCCAGATGGCTGATAGCGTCAACGTGTGTGGGGCCGTGGTCGCTGATCAGAAGGCCAAAGGACTCATAGGAGAACTCGCCTTCCTTGATGATGCCGCGAGTCTCCTCGTGGGAGTGATGCTTCCAGACGACGGTCTTGAGATGGCCGGGATAGACAGGCATCCCCTGAAAGATCTCCTGGGACAGGTCCACGATGCGGCGTGCCATGGGAACCACTCTCCTTCAAAGTTGATTGGGAGCGATACTTAATACATGCAGACACCAGCAGAAACGTTGAGATCCTCCCCCGTGATCGCCCCGGCACGGTCGGAAGCGAGGAAGATCGCTGCTGCCGCAACCTCTTCCGCCTGCGTGAACCGGCCGAGCGGGGACGCCGCTTCCAGCTCCCGGCGAGCGGCCTCGAGCGAGAGCCCCTTGGCCTCCGCCTGCTTGGCCACGACCCATTCAATCCGCTCCCCTTCCACTGGGCCGGGAGAGATGCAGTTCACTCGGATGTTGTGCGGGCCGACTTCCCAGGCCAACGTGCGGGTCAGACCCACCACAGCCATCTTCGAGGCGCAGTAGGCTGCACGGTTGAGCAGCGGCCGCTTCCCGGACATGGAACCGATGTTAATCACCTTGCCTCCGCCAGCCTCGATCATGACGGGCAGGACCGCCTTGCAGGCGAGGAAGATGGAACGCACGTTGCTGGCAAACGTCGACTCCCACTCGTCCAGGGGGACGTCCACCAGCGGCATGGCTGGCCCAGCGACCCCGGCGTTGTTCACCAGAATGTCAATCTGGCCGTAGGCTTGCACGGCAGTCTCAACCATCCGCACCACATGCGCCTGGTCGGAGACGTCGGTCTGGACCACCAGCGCCTCTCCGCCGCTCCGGCGGATCGCGTCAGCCACCTCTTCCAGCGGTCCGAGGCTACGGGCCGCGAGCACCACCCGGGCGCCCTCCCGGGCGAAAGCCAGGCTGATCGCCCTCCCGATGCCCCGGCCACCGCCTGTGATCACGGCCACTTTCCCGTTCAGCATCGATGAATCCCCCAATCCATTCACTACAGCCCGAGCAGCCGCCGAGCGTTCTCGCCCAGGACTGCGTTGCGCACTGGTTCGGAAAGACCCGCCAGCCGTACGTCGTTGACGGGATTGACCGGGCCCATGTCGAAGGCGAAGTCGCTGCCAAGCATGACCCGCTCGCTGCCCTCCTGGTCGATCAGATAACGGAGCGCCAGCGGGTTGAACGTGATCGTGTCATAGTAAAAACATCCGAGGTAAGCGCTGGGCGGCTGAGCGATCTTGACCCGGGGCTCCTGGCGCACCGCCCAGGCGTGCTCGAGGCGTGCCCGCTGGTAGGGGAAGAAGCCGCCGCCGTGGGCGAGCATCAGCTTCAGGTGCGGGAGCTCGGCCAGCACCCCGCCGTGGATCAACGCCGCCGCTGCCAGGTGCGTGTCAAGCGGGTTGCCGACGCTGTTGGTGAAGTAGAACCGGTCCATGCCTGGTTTGGGACCGTTGTAGTAGGGATGGAGGAACAGTGGCACCCCCAGATCCGCAGCCCGCTGCAGGAACGGCCGGAACTCCGGGTGGTCGAGGGAGACCCCCTCGATCGTGGTGCCGATCTCACACCCCTTCAGCCCAAGGGCGATGGCACGCTCGAGTTCCGCAATGGCGTCTTGCACATGGGGCAGGGGGACGTGGGCCATCGCTGCCAGCCGATCAGGGTAGGCCCTGGCTAACGCCGCCGCACTCTGGTTGTACTCACGGGCGAGGTCGGCGCAGGTCTGGCGGTCTGCCCAGTAATAGAAGATGGGCGGTGCGATGGACAGCACCCGCTGGTCGATCCCCTGCTGGTCCATGGCCCCGAACATCGAGGCGGGGTCGTAGAACGTCGGCGGACAGGGGTAAGCGAAACCCTGGTCGTGGCGGACCCACAGCTGGCCGTTCCGCTCTTCCAGCTGGGCGCCCCAGCGGGATTTCCCGCCCCGCAGCTCATCCAGGAAATACGGCGGGACCAGGTGTGCGTGGGCATCGATGATCATCGGCTACTCTCCTTTATGCAAGCTTCTCGGCCAGCTCCGCAACCGTGAGGACCCAGCCCAGGCACCGGCTGATGTTCGCCAGGGCGAATTCATGGAGGTCTTCTCCGTACATGGAGGCCGTGCATTCGCGGATCACTACGGGGGCCAGATCCCGGTTAAAGGCCTCGAAGGCGGCGTTGGTCACGCAGGTATTGGTGTTGATCCCCATCAGGAGGACCGTCTCTGTCTTCAGCTGCCGGAGCAGGATCTCCAGTTCGGTCCCGTACCAGGAGCTGAGCCGTTTCTTGGTGGTGACGATAAAGTCGCCCTCCTGAAGCAGCCCGGGCATGAGCTCGGTCTGGACGGAACCTGCCAGGTTGTGCTGGTCGATACGGCTGGGCTGGCCGGGCGTGAGCGTCTCCTGCAGCGCCATGACGGCCTGCCACATCTTGACCCCTCTGCCTTCATGCCCACCGCCCGGCAGTGGCCGGAGCGTAAGCACCACATGAATCACGGCAATCCCGTGCTCCCGGCAGAGCGTCAGGGTCCGCTTGGCCCCTTCCAGCACTGGCAGGGCATTCTCAGGCCGTACCGGCATGGTCGCCACTTCCGGGTCAAGATGGCCGCGATGCATGTCAATCGTGACCACGGCGGTAGTCCTGGGATCAATCTGGAGCTGCTGCTTCATCGCCTGAAGAAAGGGGGCGCGATCGGGGGTCCAGATATCGGCTGGCGGGACAGAGTGGGTCATCAGTGATCCCTCCAAGCGGTTACTTTTGGGACGCTAGCCAGCCGTTGTGAGGTGAGGCAAGTGGCAGAGCGCCATGATCCGCTCTTCTGTGGCCGCGTCGCCGACCAGTTCGCCCACGAGCCGCCCCTCCGCCATGACCAGCACGCGATTGGACAGGGCCAGGATCTCCGGCAACTCTGAGGAGATCATCAAAATGGCGTGTCCCTCCTGCGCCAGTCGGCGCATGATCGCATAGATCTCCGCCTTGGCGCCCACATCGATGCCACGAGTCGGCTCGTCCAGGATCAGGACTTTCGGTTTTACCGCCAGCCACTTGGCGATGACAACCTTCTGCTGGTTGCCGCCACTCAGGTACTGAACCTCCTGATCAAGGCTGGGCGTGCGCACATTCAACTGCTTGACGTAGTCCCGGACGACTTCCGTCAGTTCCCGCTTACGCACCAGCCCGAAACGCTGCAGCGCTCGCATGATCACCATCGAGGCGTTATTGGCGACGGTCGCCTCGAGCACAAGTCCATCGCGCTTCCGGTCTTCGGGAACCAGCGCTACCCCGTTCCTGGTAGCGTCAGCCGGCGATCGGATCTGTGCAGGCTTGCCGGCAACAAGGATCTGACCAGCGTCGACGGGGTCCGCGCCGACGATCGCCCGGGCCACTTCCGTTCGCCCAGCACCTACCAGGCCGGCCAGGCCCACGATTTCACCAGCGCGCACCTGAAAGCTGACGTCGGCAAAGGCGCCACGCCGAGTCAGCCCTTGCACCTCCAGCAGCCTGTCACCAACGGTGCCAGTCACACGCTGACCCAGATCCACGTTCCGCCCCACCATTAGCGTGACAAGCGATTCCTGCGTCAGGTCGGATGACTTGTAGGTTCCGACTTTCTTGCCGTCGCGCAGCACGGTGAGCCGATCGGCGATCTGGAACACCTCTTTCAGCCGATGGCTGATGAAGACAATCGATACCCCTTTGGACCGGAGGCGATCAACCAGGAGAAAGAGGAAGGCAGTGTCCTCTTCGCTCAGGGAGGATGTCGGCTCATCCAGCACGAGAATCCGGATATCCCGGGAGATCGTGCGGGCGATTTCGACCATCTGCCGGCGGGCGATGGTCAGGTCGGCAGTCGTCGCCCTGGGATCGAGCGGAATTCCCAGGTCGTCAAACAGGGCCTGTGCCCGGGCATACAGCGCCTTCCAGCCGAAGGCTGACAGCGGCATGCGGTGCGCTGTGTCCGGCAGAAACAGGTTTTCAGCAACCGTCAGGTTGTTGCACAGCATCAGTTCCTGATGGACAACCGCAATGCCGATGTCCATCGCATGGCGTGGCCCGTTCAGCTCAATCTCCTGCCCCCGGAGCAGCATCCGGCCCTCATCCTTGCGGTAGACGCCGCCGAGAATCTTCATCAGCGTCGACTTGCCCGCTCCGTTTTCACCCATAAGCGCGTGTACCTCACCGGCGTGGAGCGTCAGGTCGACCCCGTCTAGCGCAGTAACACCCGGGAATCGCTTAGTGATCGCTGTCATTTCCAAGACCGGTTCCGCCATCGGCTATCCCCCCTTACGCCTGGCCAGGCTCACGGCACCGATGATGATGACCCCCTTGGTCATCAGTTGGACGTATGAGGAGACATTATTCAGGTTGAACAGATTGGACAGCACGCCAAGCAAGATGGCTCCTACCACCGTGCCCCACACCCGTCCGCGGCCGCCCCCCAGGCGAGTGCCGCCGATGACCACGGCTGCGACCGCGTCCAGGGCCAGCCCGTAACCGACGGTGGGGTCGGCCAGGCCGAGCCGCCCGACCATCACGATGCCGGCCAGGGCGCCCATTGTGCCGGAGACGACGTAGGCGGCCGTCCGGTAGAGGCTCACCCTGATGCCGGATAG